>CAZLTS010000167.1:0-3174 GCA_964562495.1 uncultured Lachnospiraceae bacterium
TCTCCGCCGTTACCCTGCTGCCCTACTTTACTCGTCTGTCAAGCCTGTTTCATCTGTTATCGACTCCTCTGCTGAGTCTGCTTCATCTGTCGTTTTACTTGCTTTTATAGACTCGACCGCTAAGCCTGTTTCATCTGTTGCTTTACTTTCTTTTGTCGGTTCCTCTGTTGTTCCAGTTTCCTGTGTTGGCTTATCTGATGCCTCGGTTTCCTTTGATGTTTCGTCTACTGGCTCTGTTTCTTCTGTTGATGCATCTATTGTAGTTTCAATCGCCTCTGTTTCTCCTGCTGCCGTCGTTTCATCTGCTTCTTTTTCTGTAGAGTCTGGCACGGTCTCGCTATTACCAGTATCCATTTCATCAGAATTTGCAGTCGCTTCATCACTCTGAGACATAACTTTTCCGCGTTGCATTTTGATATCTTCTTCTGTGTTGGAATAATGTGCCTTTTTGCCACATCCATCCTTTGCCACAATCTTTACACGCAGATTCGTAGCATCTATTAACTCCTCTTTCTCAATATGCAAACGACCAATGCCCACGACTTCTACCGTTTTTTCCACGGTACTGCCGTCTGCTTTCGTGACTGTATACACCACCTCATACGAATATGCCTGCTCCACCTGATTCCATTTCAATGCGTAATATCCTGCATTGGTACGGTAATTTAACACGATACCTGTTACTTTATCTAACTTACCTGTATTCTCACCTGTTAAGTTATCCGCACAATACTGAGATTTGATGTAATTTGCTACTTTATCTTTCATCTCTAACCATGTGCGATATCGCAGATTTTGCTGGTCAGCCGAAGCATTGATATCATAGTCTGCTTGGTCTGCGTAATACGCTGTCTCCCCTGCACTTCCATTGCTTAAAGTCGTTAAATCTTTTACAGAAGTTCGGGTATTTCCGTTGTACAATGCCCCATCCTTATAAATTAATGCAATAGGACTATTCTTTTTCCATAAATCCTTCTTTTGTACAGAACTATCACTTGATGCTGACTCATCATCTGGTACAGAATCGCTATTTAATTCTGATCCATTATCTGATGCAGAACCGTTACTGGATTCCGACTCACTGTCTAATGCGGAACTGTTACTTGATTCTGACTCGCTATCTAATGCGGAACTCTCACTGGATTCCAACTCGCTGTCTAATGCAGAACTCTCACTGGATTCCAAGTCACTGTCTGATGCAGAACCGTTGTTTAATTCCGACTCACTATCTGATGCAGAACTGTCACTTGATTCTGTATCATTCTCTGTATTTTTATCCGATATCAATGTAAATTTCACAAAATAATTATTAAAAGAAGCATCCGTGGCCTCTGACTGTGCAAAATCTCCTCCGCCCAAATCGAAGCAGTTCACAATGTCACGGATAATTGTGCCATTTTGAATACCTGTAAATCCATTCCCTTTTGCTGCATAACCGTAGTTCTGGCACTGGGCATAATATCCTGTAATCATTTCGCTATCTGTCTCATCTAGTGCTGTTCCCATTGCGGAGCGAGCATTGTTTCCTTTTCCAACTAATCCCGTATTCACACAATTATAGTAAACAAATTCCGTTTTCTTTTTTTCTAAATTAGTGCCGAGTCGAATAGCTATCATTCCTGCTGCCTCCACACTGCCGTATAAGTTACCATGGTTCTCACAGTTGTATATTTCAATGTCTGTTAAAGCAGAATAAATGCTGCCAATCATACCGCCTGTGTACTGTGCTTTACTCATCTTTCCATAATTCTTACAAGTTTCCATCATAATGCCACCGTAACGCAACTGTCCAATCATACCGCCACTGCTGCCTTGCCCCATTGCCTGAAGTGCTCCGTAATTGTAGCAGTAGGTGAAATGTACACTCTGCGTAGAAGTCGCCTGTAAACATCCAACTAAACCAGCCTGTACAATATTATTTTCCTGCTCGGTTTCTGCATCACTCGCTTTATCAGCAGATGATATACTATCCTTTTGTTCAGTACCTGTATCGCTCGCTTTATTATCAGAGGACGTGCTGTCGTCACTCTCCTGATACTCGCTTTCTAAAGCATATAGATTTGCATAATTCGACACATATTCATAGGCTTCATTGGAATAACTCATTCCTACGATGCCTGCTACCGTATAGTTACCTGAATCACTGTAAGCACGAATTGTCCAGCTCTTTCCTGTGGACAATCGGCGGTCTTTTTCTCCCGTGATGCTGGCTCCTTTTTGCTGAACACCAGCAATACCGGCAACGATTCCACCAGAAGCCTCGATTACCACTTCTACATCACTTCCATCTGTATGATAGCTGTCACAGTCAATAATATCCCCATACGTATTACCAGCAATTCCACCAACATAACTGTCGTGTGCAGCGGTATTTTCATCTCCAGCAGTAATCGTGGTTTTCTTTCCTTCTATACCAATGCGACAGCCATAAATGGTGCTATCCGCCTGATTCAATCCCACAATACCACCTAGATATAAAATCTTTGAAGAAGGATTAGACGCAGATACCGTGCCATCAAAAGTACAGTTATTCACCTTTGGTTTATCAGTCACCGCATCATCTTTTTGGCTTGCAGGGGCAGACATACCGACTACACCACCGACACCTGTCTTTTTACTACCAGCCGCTGCCTGAATCGTGGCATCCTTAACGCCAATATTTTCAATCATGCCTTCATTTTTACCAACTACACCACCCAAGTTAGCAGAGGGAGCACTATCTTCCGCATAGCCGATACTACAGCTTATCCACGATTTTGGCTTGTCAAAAGTGCGAGTCTCTACATCCTCCTGTCCTTCTGACAAAGTCACTTCCTTATACCAGCTTTCACCCTGTATCGTCCCCAGATTCAAACCTGCCACACCGCCAACATTGCTGTTATCAGAATAGGTCTTTGCCTCACTGTCTGATATGTAAATTATATCATTCTTTGTATCATCACTAGATTTATCATCTGTTTTATTTTGTTCACTCGTGAACGCAATACTGCCAGTCTTTGCATTTACACCCACGATAATGCCAATATTACTTTCTGGACTTTCCTTATAGTTACGCACGGTAATCTGGCTAACCTGTGCATTGAGAATTTTTCCTTCATTATAGCCAACTACCCCACCGACAACCTTTTGAGAAGTAAATTCCAGCTTCTCTGGCTGTTCGGCTTCTGTATCTTT
>CAZLTS010000168.1:0-3170 GCA_964562495.1 uncultured Lachnospiraceae bacterium
CTCCATACTAATCGCCGGCATCACCAGCATGGCTCCCACGCCAATTACAATTAAAAAAGACAGCAAAATAAGGGAAAGCAATGCCTTCCTTTGCCATCTTCGTTCCACCAATAAATGATTGATCTTACGTTTCATATACTTCATAGCTACCTTCTCTCTTCCCTACTGCCCTAAACCATTAACAAACCCCAACTGGTTTAAAGGCCACACTCTGAAAAATACAACGCCAATTACATTTTCTTCTGCTACACAGCCAATCTGGCTTGATCGACTGTCCACCGATGTTGCTCTATGATCACCCATTACAAAGTATCGTTCATCCGGCACCTGATATGGAAATTCAATATCACATTCCCCCAAGGATTTCTCCGATATATAGGGCTCGTCCAATTCTGTGCCATTTACTGTAACGTTACCGTCTGCATCAATGGATATGATGTCGCCGGCTACGCCGATTACTCTCTTTAATAGGATCTTATTATTATAATAAAAAGAAATAATATCTCCGGTATGGATATTCCCTGTTTTCTCACAGATTACTAACTGATCATTCTCCAGGGTAGGAACCATACTGGAGCCCGTTACCCTAAGTACAGGCAACAGCAGCGTCGCAACCAGTACGGCCGCTGCTGCCACCACTAGTAAGGAGAAAACGGTGCTTCTTAATATTCGTATATAACTGCTTCGATAAGTGCTTCTGGTTACCTCTGCCTCCAGCTCATCCGCTGTAGGAATGGTCTCCATGCTCCATTCTTTCTTCTCTTTCATCTTATGCCAACACTCCTCACACCCCGTCTTTGTTCAAGTCTGTGTTGCTCATAAGCTTGTTACAAAAGTCTGACAATAGCCTCTGGTAAAGCTTCTCAATCTGAGATGAATTCTCTTCCACGCCCTCTTTAATCTCCATAAGAAGCTGACTGGAACGGCTTCTGTCTAACTGTTCCTTCAACTCATCATTCTCCTCATTTAAATAATCGATTTCTTTACGCATATAGGCAAGAATCTCAAGGAGCTCCTGCTTCTTAAGCTTTCTTAAAGTTTTCTCATCCATTTAATTTTCCCCACCAAAACGAACCTTCTCTTTTATCCGTTCCTTGTTTCTTTTAAGTATACACCCACTCCCCTATAGATTGCAATGGGAAATTTGCATTTTGTCCTACTAATTTTATTCCTGCAGCAACCATGGTACCCATAGAAGTCCATGTCCCTGATAATAAGGGGAGCGTTTTAAGGTTCTGCATGCCCTGCAAACACGCTGCTTCACGGCATCTGGAGTAAGCCATGGTTCCTTTTCCAGCAGCAACGCTATGCTGCCTGCTACCACAGGCACTGACATAGAGGTACCGCTTCTTGCCATATAAGCATCTGACGCATTGATATAATCCCTGCCCATAATGGGCTTCGCACTCACCACCTCCATACCGGGTGCCACCAAATCCGGCTTGGAAAATCTAGTCTTTTTTCCACCTCGCCCAGAATAATTAATATACCATTTTCCATTAATCTGCACACCTTTGTCATCGTCACAGGCGCCCACTGTTATCGTATGTTTTCCAATCCCCGGTGACGTAATGCTGTCTGGTTTTGGTCCCTGATTTCCCGCAGCCGTAACCACAACGATTCCTGCACGCCATGCCTGTTCTACCTTTCCCATAAATACGGATTCCAGATTTGTATCCTGACTCACCGGGGTTCCCATAGACAAATTCAGAATACGGATTCCGTACCGTTTTCTGTTTTCAATCACCCAGTCGATACCATCCATCACCCGGCTAATATTACCTGCCCCCTGTTTATTCAATACTTTCCCTACAACCAGTCTGGCCTGTGGTGCCATACCCCGATAAACACCGGCAGATAGTTTTCCATTTCCACACAAAATACCTGCTACATGGGTGCCGTGTCCATTATTATCATAAGGCTTCTCTCTGCCGCTTGTAAAATCATAAAATGCCACAAGCCGTTCTTTGTAGTCGGGGTGCATATACGCCCCGGAATCCAGAACCGCTATGGTTACACCCCGCCCTGTATAGTCACGACCTAATCTGCGGTTTAATCCAATCCTATTTCGTACCCGATTCATAACCCTTCCCCTGCTTTACCATGTAAAGTTACAATATTAGATTATGAATCCACCTCTGGGTGTTGAAAGATTATTCCTAAAATTATTGGAAACAATTTCTCCCCATTTACATATGATGAACTGTAATCAAATTTACCTGGAGGTATTTTCATGAGTGATTTATCAGCAGCAAATTGCGGTGCAATGAACGATGGCTGTGGATGTGATAACGGATGCGGCTGTAACAACGGAAACAACAACTGTCTGTTTCTAATTTTAATCTTGTTATTCTGTGGCGGCAATGGTACCGGCCTGGCCAACACATTTGGCAACGGTAACGGCTGTGGCTGCAATAACAACAGCTGCTCTACCTTAATCTGGATTATCCTGTTGTTATCCTGCTGTGGTGGCTGCAACGGTTTCGGATTCTAAGGAAGCCAATTTGTTTTAAATAGTTAGGAGGAGATAAAGGGCATGGAACAGGAAAAGGATACCATTCTGGAGCTTTTAAAAACGCCGGACTCCATTCGTCTGGCGCAGGCCTTCCTGCCCTTTTTCCCCGCTGATACCCAGCCTGTCTTTGCCATGCTTTTAAAACTATGGGAATTCCGGCTTCTCTATCATAATCTGTTTTACAACAGGCGCGGGTTTACCCAACACCCTATGACTATGGTACATATATTAGAAGTGTTAAAAGGACAAATGGATGAAGAAAGTGCCGAACAATTGGACATGATGCTGTCTATGATGTCTACTATGATGGAAGATACCCCTATGAACGATGCTGCAACCACTTCTGGGGAAAAGGAGGCAAATAATGAATATGGATTCTGAGAAAATGAAGCTATTAATGGAACTGGTAGAGGAGGCAAAGACAAAGGAAAAAAATGAAATTCTGCCATTTTTTCTGGCATTAAATGCCCGGGCGCAAAAGGCGGGCATCTATTTCAGTGATGAAGAAACTGAATTCATTCTAAACCAGTTAAAGGAAACCATGTCAAAAGAGGACTTAAAGAAAATCGAAACAATCCGAAGGATGAGCAAAATACTTGGAAAGCGACAGAAGAAATGAAAATACTCCCTGCTATCTATAGTCAAACAAAAGGAT
>CAZLTS010000169.1:0-3168 GCA_964562495.1 uncultured Lachnospiraceae bacterium
GGCAGACCGGAGGTAAGTAACTTCCTGATTGCCAATGCGTTGTTCTGGGCAGAGCAGTATCACGCAGATGGTATCCGTATGGACGCCATTGCATCTATGCTGTATTTGGATTATGGTAAGAATGATGGAGAATGGATTCCGAATATTTATGGTGGTAAAGAGAACCTGGAAGCAGTAGAGTTCTTAAAACACCTAAATTCTATCTTTAAGAAGCGGGGCAATTATGCCATGTTAATCGCGGAGGAATCTACTGCGTGGCCGCAGGTAACAGGTTCTGTTAAGGAAGACGGTCTGGGCTTTGATTATAAATGGAACATGGGCTGGATGAATGATTTCTTAGGCTATATGCAGACAGACCCTTATTTTAGAAAGTATCAGTACGGAGGTTTAACCTTTAGCATGATTTATGCTTACAGTGAGAACTTCGTGTTGATTCTGTCTCATGACGAAGTGGTACATGGTAAGGGCTCTATGCTTCAGAAGATGCCCGGTACTACAGAGGCACAGAAGTTTGCCAATCTGCGGGCGACTTACGGATTCCAGATGACCCATCCCGGCAAGAAACTGTTCTTCATGGGACAGGAATTTGCCATGTTTAATGAGTGGTGGGAGGCCAGAGAGATTGACTGGTTCCAACTGGAAAATACAGAAAATAAGCAGATGCAGGACTATGTAAAAGCATTAAATCATTTATATTTAAGTGAGCCGGCGCTATATGAACAGGATTATGACACCGAAGGATTTTCATGGATTAATAATATATCCTCCAACGAGAGCATTCTGGTGTTCGTCCGTAAGGCAAAGGCCGAGAATGACTTCCTTGTGGTGGTATGCAACTTCGATACCATTGACCGGGATAATTATAAGATTGGTGTGCCAAAGGAAGGCAAATATAAAGAAATATTTAATAGTGATAATCAGGTGTTTGGCGGAAATCATTTTGTCAATCCAAGAGTAAAGCCTTCTAAGAAGGAGGAATGTGACGGCATGGACGATTCTATCCGTATTAAGGTGCCGGCTCTTGGCATAACAGTACTTCGCTATGTACCTGTAGAGAAGAAGGAGGACAAGACGTCCCATGCTGGAACTAGAAGAAACAACAGTAAGCGCAGTGGAAAGTCTGGAAAGTAATATTGATAGCACCATACAGGAAGCCAGCCAGTTTCTTACAACACTGGAAGGCTATATTCCTAAGATAGAAGCATTTTTCATTAATGCCATCCTGGCAGTAATCGTATTCCTAATTGGCCGTTTCGTAATTAAGCGGGTTATGAAGGTGATGAAGCACGTTATAGAACGTAGCCGCATTGATGTAGGAATACGCAGATTTCTGCTATCTTTGCTGCAGGTAGGCTTATATATTCTGTTAATTGTAATTATATGTGGTGTGTGTGGAATCCAGTCCGCTTCCTTTGTGGCTGTGATTGGCTCCGGCGGTGTTGCCATATCCCTGGCTATGCAAGGGGCATTATCTAATCTGGCAGGTGGTGTTACCATTCTGCTGGTACGACCCTTTCAGGTAGGGGATTACATCTTAGAGGAGATGAATAATGGTGTAGAAGGAACCGTACAGAAAATCGATTTGTTCTATACGCAGCTTTTGACAGTAGATCATAAAACCATTATGATTCCCAATGGAACCTTAACCGGAAGTCGAATTATTAATGTTACATCCCGCGCAAAACGACGGGTAGATTTCAGTATTGGAATCAGCTATCAGGCGGATATAGATTATGCTAAGAAAGTGATGTGGGAGGTCATTCACAGTAATGAATTCGTACTGCAGGAAGAAGACAACCGTATTATTGTTAAGGCCTTAGAAGCCAGTCAGGTGACATTGGAGGCCAGAGTGTGGGTAGAAACAGAACATTATTGGGACGTGATGTTTTATCTGAATGAACACGTAAAGAAGAGCTTTGATGCACAGGGGGTAGAGATACCCTATAATCAATTAGACGTACACCTGATTCAGGATGCACCAAATGAGACATAAAAGACAAATAAAAATCCACTTGTGATTCGGAAGTTTTCCGTTGTTTCACAAGTGGATTTTTTTAACCAATTTTATAAAGCTGGTGTATCTTTTAGATAAGTTTCATTCGCAGCAATCACCTGCTTCATAGCCTCTGTACCAGGTGCGCCAATGGTTAAACGCTTCTCCACACAGGTTTCTAAGCTGATTGCTTCATAAATATCCTCTTCAAATACAGGGCTGATTGCCTTATATTCCTCCAGTGTCATATCGTCTAATGCAATGCCCTTATCAATGCAATACAGTACCAACTGTCCTACAATACCATGGGCATCCCGGAATGCAACACCCTTGCCAACCAGATAATCAGCAGCATCTGTTGCGTTAGTAAAACCATTGCGGGCACTGTCCTTCATGCGTTCCTTACGAACAGTCATCGTATCAATCATACCAGTAAATAAAACAAGACAGCCTTTTACAGTATCAATGGCATCAAAGGTAAATTCCTTATCCTCCTGCATATCCTTATTATATGCCAGTGGAAGTCCCTTCATCGTTGTTAACATGGAAATTAAAGCACCATAAACGCGGCCTGTCTTACCACGAACCAGCTCGGCAATATCAGGATTCTTCTTTTGCGGCATAATGCTGCTGCCTGTACTGTAGGCATCATCTAACTCAATAAACTGGTATTCATTAGAATTCCAGATAATAATCTCTTCGCAGAATCGGCTTAAGTGCATCATAATCGTAGACAGTGCACTTAGCAGCTCGATTAAGTAATCTCTGTCAGAAACAGAATCCATACTATTTAACGTAGGACCATAGAAGTCCAGCAAGGATGCAGTATAGGCACGATCCAAAGGATAGGTTGTACCAGCCAGTGCTCCGGAACCAATGGGGGAGTAGTTCATACGGTTATAGATATCGGATAAACGGCCACGGTCTCTTTTAAACATCTCAAAGTATGCCCCTAAATGATGGGCCAGCGTAATAGGCTGTGCCTTCTGTAAATGTGTAAATCCAGGCATATAAGTGTCTAAGTGTTCCTGCATCATACGATGTAAAACTGTAAGCAGCTCTCGTAACAGACCATCTAATGCAACTACTTCATCTCTCGTATACAGCTTCATATCCAGTGCAACCTGGTCGTTTCGGCTACGGCCTGTATGCAGCTTCTTACCGGGCTCACCGAT
>CAZLTS010000170.1:0-3156 GCA_964562495.1 uncultured Lachnospiraceae bacterium
ACTTCTTTAGACTGACATACACAACCTAGGCACGCGCATACACCGCAAGCCATTCTCTCTTCTAACGAAATCTGCGTTGCAATACCCATCTGCTCTCCGAAAGCCTTCACTGCACGAAGCATCGGTGTAGGACCGCAGGAATAAATGGTATCCGCCGTAAGTCCATTTTCCTTTATTGCATCAATTACATTTCCTTTCGTACCAATGCTTCCGTCCTCTGTGGCAATATACACCTGTCCACATGCCTTCAACTCATCTATTAAGAATGTATCTGCATTCCGATAGCCCACTACAGAGGTAATCTGCGTCACACCTGCTGCCTTTAACGACTTGGCAAGCTGTACCATAGGTGGAATACCAATGCCGCCTGCAATTAGCATGGCACTGCCTTCCTGTAATAGGAATCCATTTCCCAAAGGTCCTAAAATGACAACATCATCTTCTGCCTCATAGGTGGCAAACTCCTTCGTGCCTGCTCCTACCACACGATAGACAATACGCAATGTACCTGCCTCCTTATCTACCTCACACAAACTAATAGGACGCGGCAGCAGCTTACTGTTGTCCTTCGTATAGACGGATATAAACTGTCCTGCCTTTGCTTCCTGGGCAATCTGTGGGGCAGCAATTACCATACTATAAATCTCTTGGGCAAGCATAGTCTGGGAAACTACCTTCGCTGTTATTTTTACTTTGCTCATTGTAATTCCTCTCTTTATTTGTTCTGTAATGCCGTAGCAATATCTTCAATCATATCTTCCACTGCTGCACGAGATGCATCTGCATAATTTTCAGCACCGAATTTAGCGTATTTCTCCTGCTTATAAGCTGCAATAATACCACGGGAGGAATTTACGATTGCACCTAATCCATCTTCATTAAAGAAGTGCACTAAATCTGCACCCTTTCCACCCTGTGCACCATAGCCTGGCACTAATATAAAGGACTTAGGCATAATCTTTCTTAACAGCTTACCCTGTTCCGGATAAGTAGCACCTACAACAGCGCCTACATTACTGTAGTCACCATCCATGCAGTCCTCACCCCAGCTGGCAACCTTCTCGCCAACCCACTCATATAATGGTTTACCGTCTATAATACGATCCTGGAACTCACCACTAGATGGGTTTGATGTCTTAACTAAAATGAAAATACCTTTGTTTTCACTCTTACATACGTCAATAAAAGGCTTAATTCCATCTGTTCCTAAATATGGATTCACTGTGGCAAAATCTTCATCAAAGGTAGCATAGCTCTTAGAACCAATCTGTACCTTACCTAAATGTCCCGTTGCATAAGCTGCAGAGGTGGAGCCAATATCTCCACGCTTTACATCACCAATTACAACCAATCCCTTTTCCTTACAGTAATCCACTGTCTTCTGGAATGCCTTCAAGCCTTCAATGCCAAACTGCTCGTACATGGCAATCTGCGGCTTTACTGCCGGAATCAAATCATAAGTAGCATCAACAATTCCCTTATTATACTGCCAAATCGCCTCTGCCGCACCCTCCGGTGTCTCGCCTAATTCATCAAAAGCCTTCTTCGTAATATGCTCTGGAATATAGCTAAGCATAGGATCAAGTCCTACCACAATGGGTGCATTTGTCTTTTGAATCTTTGTAATTAACTCTCTTATCATGATAACGTAACCTCTTTTCTTCCATCGTATACAATCTTACCATTTACAATGGTATAGCGTACCTGTCCCCGTACCTTGTGTCCTGCAAATGGTGTATTCTTTCCTTTAGACACAAAAGTTTCCGGGTCAATTACATACTCTGCACTTGGATCTATAATCGTAATATCTGCTGCCGCACCTACCTCCAACGTACCTCTGTCAATTCCCAGAATCTTCGCCGGGTTATAGCTCATCTTCTCTGCCATCATATACGGTGTCAACACACCAGTTTCCACCAGATGGGTAATGGTCAGTGCTACTGCAGTCTCAGAACCAACGATGCCAAAGGGAGCTTCTGTAATGGGTTTCTCCTTCTCCTCCTTAGCATGGGGTGCATGGTCTGTAGAAATAGCATCAATTACACCGGTACGCAGACCTTCCTTCAAAGCCTCCACATCTTCCTTCGTTCTAAGAGGTGGATTCATCTTGAAATTCGCATCTGCAAAGTCCATATCATCTGTACTCATAGCAAAATGATGGGGGCATACTTCTCCACTTACAGGCAGACCTGCTTCCTTCGCTGCACGAATCATGGCAACACTGTCCTTCGTAGAGCAATGACACAGATGCAGCTTCGCTCCTGTCTCCTTCGCCAGTAAAATATCTCTTGCCACAATAACATCTTCTACTGCATTACTAATTCCCGGTACGCCAAATTCATCTGCCTTCTCTCCGGCATTCATACAGCCCTTACCAACCAGATTCTTATCCTCGCAATGTGCCATAACAACCAAATCATTCTTCGCTGCTTCTATCATTGCCTCCCGGTAAACAGCCGTATCCATAACTGACTTACCGTCCTCACTAATAGCCATAGCACCAGCCTGCGCCATACCTGCAATATCTGTCACTTCTTTTCCTTCTTGTCCCAGGGTAACTGCCCCTACCGGAAGTATGTGAATAGGGGAAACCTGCTCTGCTTTCTCTAACAGCCATGTAATCCGTTCCGGACTGTCTGTAGCAGGCTTCGTGTTAGGCATAGGGCAGACTGCTGTAAAGCCTCCCTTCGCCATAGCCTTCGTTCCTGTTTCGATGGTTTCCTTATGTTCAAAGCCCGGCTCACGCAAATGTACGTGAAGATCAATTAAGCCCGGCATAACATAACAACCGTGTGCCCATAAAATGGAGTCTGCTGTAATCTCCTTCTCATCGATCCATACATCACGCTTCGCAATGACACCATCCTCTACTAAAATGTCAAGCTTCGCATCAGTATGGGTTGCCGGATCCAGCACCCTTCCATCCTTAATCAATATTCTCATGGACTCACTCCTTTCCAAGTTTGCTCTTAGCTATAAGTATAGCAAACACCTTATAAAATGTCACCTGAAATATTTTTTAATTTTTTTATAAATTTCCCTTGACTTTTATACAGGTATCTGATATTATACTCTTCGTTGACAGCGACAAGCTGATTAACACATGCGCGAGTGGCTCAGTTGGTGGAGCACGACCTTGCCAAGGTCGGGGTCGCG
>CAZLTS010000171.1:0-3118 GCA_964562495.1 uncultured Lachnospiraceae bacterium
ATTATACGATGGGATGATAATGGAGATTTTTGCGTATTTCATTTCGTTCTTGTTTTGCTATGGTGATTTGAGTTATAATAAAGGCGATGATGATGGCTGTTGGTGCTCTAGTCCCAAATGGTGAGAAAAATATTTCCCAAAGGAATGCTACTATCGTGAGAACACTATATCCGATCAGTTTGGGAGACGCAAACAGTGCGTCTTTCAAAAAGACTATACACAAATACAAGATGTAGACCCAAAACAGTGCGCCAAATATTCCGGCAAACACCCATGCGCCCAAAATGTACGAATGGCTGGCTATCTGCTCCGGCTTGCGATGAGTTGACATATTCGCAGCATTTTCATATTGCTCCGTCTCCACAAAATATTGGTGACCTAAATAGTTTTTATCAGCCGCCAAACTGCCATATCCGTATATCGGATTTTTTTTGATGACATACCACGCCATAAAAAAGTCTTCTCGACCTGATGCCAAACCGTTTTTATTATTTGCTTGCGACATATATTTTTCGTAGGCGCGTTCTCCCAGAATCTTATTTGATGCTAAATAAGAATACGTGTTCTTCGCACCCACGAATGTTATGCTCAAGCCAATCGCCATTGGAATCAGGCGATGCATAAAGCGCTTCATTTTTGCGTATTTATTTTGCGAATCCACCTCGCCGATAAAAAGGAGAATGCAGATGCTGAGAGAGGTCATTAAAAACAGATTTCGGCTCAAATGGAAAAGCCCCCATATGGCAAATGCCTCCCACACTATATATGCCTGCCATCGACGCCCTTTATAATATAAGACAGTGCCAATAATAGCAAAGAGTGGACGATAGGCGTACGTTATCCACATCTCGGCACCAACCTCGCCGAGGTCTTCAAGCTTAAAGAAATAGAAACTTATCAAGGCGCTCAGTGCACTACCTGCAGCCCATAGCAGCACTCTCTCAGGTTTATCCTTAAGCATCCAGTAACAGCCGGTGATTGCCAATGCGAATAGTATATTATCAAATATGCCCTTCATGGTGCGCGCACTGTCATTTTCATTTACCAAATTTGCTATGATAATTCCACAAAGCCATAACAAGCACATCAGCACTGTTTTATACACCAGCTTATTCTCAAGCAAGCGCCTGATATACAGAATGTAGATAGGTATCATAAATAGCTCACAGAGAGCGAGTGTGCCTACAATAGATATTTTTATAGCAGAACACATTCCCAAGAAGAAGACGAACAAATCCTTCCTTGAGAATTGCTTTGGTAGAGAAAATATGTTGATATTTACCATATCTATTTAGTTATGACAAAAGTGTGTTATATAATTCATAGATTTGCTTTGAATTATTGGTAGATACAAAGCGCGATGAAGCCGTTTGTTTACCTGCCGCTGCCAGTCGTAGCAAATAATCCTTATTCTTGATAAGCTCGAGCATACTATCTGCCAGCTCATCTGCCACAGCATTTTTTAGAATAAGTCCATCAACCCCATTGGTGATAATCTCCCGATTGGCACCGCCCGGTGTTGCTATAACAGCTAAATTTTGAAGCATATATTCCACGGTTGTACGTCCAAAAGCCTCGTGGGATGAAAGCATCAGACCAACATCCATTTTCGATAACAATGACGGAACTTCAGTACAAAATCCCGTAAATGTCACTACACCATTTAAATCATTCTCCTCAACATATCGGTGCAGCGACTGCGAATAACTATCATCATCTCTTCCTACAATTGTAATATGAAAGTTAGAAGTGCCATTTTTTATAAGTGCACTTGCTGCTTTTAGTGCTAACAACTGGTTTTTTGTTCGACTTAACACTCCCACCATTACGAACTGAGTTTTAACGTTTGTGTGGGTAGAATCCTCTGCCTGGCCTTGTAGCACCCCATTATAAATAATATGCATCCTTTCCTTATGCACGTATGGTGCAAAATGTGTTGCAATACTTGATGATATCGCAATATACGCATCAGCCCCGGCATACATCACACGCTGCCACCCACTTCCAAGCGGATGAGACAATCCATAGTCCAAATCTCCAAATTCGCGAAAATGCCAAACGTGTTTTGAACGTTTCAAAAGAGCAATCCACTTACCGATGGAAACGACACTGCTATTCGTGTGTATAATATCAAATTTCAGACCTCGCAGCATCCACAATGTATAGATTATGCCAAATATATTCAACACATAGCGAAAAAAGTTTTTGTAGCCACGTACGCCTTTTGTAACCTTGTATTTCGATACATAATAAGGAATCGACGCGCGTTCCAACTCCATTCTCAATCCTTTGTCGCTATCATAATTGGGGATGAGGGCGGCGACTTCGACGCCTTTGTCGCGGAGTTCCTTCATCAACTGCAGCATGGAGCGATTGGCGCCAAGCAGCGCAGTGTAGTGCGTCACAAAGAGTACACGCATCCTTTCTTCTTGTTAGTTCTGTTTTATGATTCGGGCGGGGTTTCCAACCACGGTGCAACCGTCGGGCACATCGTGGAGCACTATCGCTCCGGCACCTACAGTTACATTATCGCCAATACGTACCCCCCCCCAAGTATCAGTGAGTTAGCGCATATTTTACAGTTTGAACCGATGGTGGGCAAGGGACCACCGCTGTATTTCTTACCAATTGTAACATTTTGCCATATTTGGCAATTTTCGCCAATTGACTTTGGCAGAATTTGGCACGAATGACCATGCTGAATCACCAAACCCTCGCCAATTTTATCAATACCGTGGATGTAAAGCCCGGCTTGTCCGGCATACAATTTTGTCAATGGATTATACTTGCTGACGTGAGTGCGATAGTAGACAAGTGTGCGGAATTCAAGCAGCATGTCAAACAACGTGATGAACTGCCAAAACCGTCTGCGCGGCATGGGGATGCGCAGCACCTCATACCATCGCTGCATCTCGTCATACGCCCGATATTTCGGATACACCAGCGCCGCTATCGGTAGATAATACAGCACCAAAAAAAATCGCTTAATTCGCTGTTTCATATTTATGGAGGAGGTGGGTTTTCAGGAAGGTTTTGACGTTGTAGGGGCTGAGGAGGTGCAGGCCGATGCACCAAACGGCGAGCGAAACGGCGGTCTTCACCGCGAGCGATGCTATCA
>CAZLTS010000172.1:0-3083 GCA_964562495.1 uncultured Lachnospiraceae bacterium
AGAAAATCATCACATAGATTCAGTTCTTCTAGTGGTTTAAAGTTTCTTTCTTGTGTCATACACATTTCCTCCTTCACATATTGTTTTATATTATATTTTAGAATACTATCATACTTTATGTGATGTGTCAAGTGCTGTCTGTGCATTCTACGTTCGCATTTTCACAGAAACTTTTTTATCCCCCATCATACACTATCATAAGATTTTTTCTAAGGAGATGCTATGAAACCGTTACTACAGTTTAATGGGGTATCCTATGTGTACCACACGCCGCAAGGGGAGACGCCGGCGCTTTCTGACCTAAGCTTTTCCCTGTATCCGGGAGAGTTTCTCTCCATCGTCGGTCCCAGTGGCTGTGGTAAATCCACCTTGCTTTCCCTAATCGCAGGACTGATTACGCCCTCCTCGGGTACGATTACCATGGAGGCTTCCCATAAAATAGGCTATATGCTGCAGAAGGATCATTTATTTGAATGGTGCAATATCGAGAAGAATGTTGCCCTTGGTCCACGGATTGCCCACACACCTCGGATGGATTGGGACGACTGTATTACCAACCTGTTATCTGTCTATGGTCTTACCGGCTTCCGATATGCCAAGCCCTCCCAGCTATCCGGTGGTATGCGGCAGCGGGCGGCGCTGATTCGTACCCTAGCCTTGTCCCCGGATTTGCTTTTACTAGATGAACCCTTTTCGGCACTAGATTACCAGACACGATTAGAGGTATGTGACGATATATACGCCATTATTAAAAATGAGAAAAAATCCGCTATCTTAGTAACCCATGATTTGGCTGAAGCAATCTCTGTGGGCGACCGGGTTCTGGTGCTGGGACATCGTCCGGCCAGAGTGCAGGCTGATATTCCCATTTCCTTCGCCATGGAAAAGCGGGTTCCTTTTGCCTGCCGTAACGCCCCAGAATTTAAAATCTATTTTAATGAAATATGGAAGGAGCTAAAAAGTGATGGGAACTAAACACCTTGCCTGCTCTCCTGCCCAGGCTGCTTATATACGTCAGCGCAAACAGCATAAATACAAGGTTCTGTTAGTACAGATTGCCCTTTTCTGCTTACTCATTGGATGCTGGGAGGGTTTTACCCAGGCAGGCATCCTTGACAGTTTTATTTTCAGCAGTCCAAGCCGCATGGTAAAAACTGCCCTTGTCATGGCACAGGACGGTTCCTTATTCTACCACACTGGTATAACCATTCTGGAAACCTTAATCAGCTTCTTTCTCATTATGATAATCGGCATTGTAGTGGCTGTTTTACTGTGGCAATTTCCCACCTTTCACGATGTAATGGAGCCTTACCTCATTGTATTAAACAGTCTGCCAAAATCCGCCCTTGCGCCTTTATTTATCGTCTGGTTTGGCAACAATATGAAAACCATTATTATTGCCGCTGTATCCGTTGCCGTATTTGGCACCATCATTACCATTTACACAGGATTTCAATCTGTGGAGCCGGAGAAAATTAAATTAATCCAGACGCTGGGCGGCACCAAAAAAGACATTTTATTTCGAGTGATTATTCCTAGTAATCTGGCAACTATCTTTAGCTCTATGAAGGTAAATATCGGTCTATCTCTGGTGGGTGTAATTATCGGCGAATTTCTTGCCGCCAATGCAGGTCTTGGCTACCTGATTATATACGGAACCCAGGTATTTAAGTTGGATCTAGTGCTGTTGTCTATTGTGATTCTTTGTATTCTGGCAGTGATTTTGTACCAGTGTATCCATTTTCTGCAATGGATTATGGGGAAAAAATTTGATTTTCGTTTGTAAAAGCATAGGCACTATGCTACACTAGATACAGATGATTTTAAGCGTCTGCGGAATGGAGGGTAATATGACGAAAGAAAATGAAACTGATACTGCGTCCATAGGGGAAATTACCATTGCTGACGGCATGGCAACCTTGACCTATGTATTAGAACAAGATACAAAAGAGGAACTGCTGATTAACTGGTACTACCTAAACACTACGGAGAAGGGCTCTGTGCTGGCACCCATTGCCTGCAGCCGTCCGGGACATATCATAGCTTCCTGTCCCTTAACTTACCAGGCGGCGGGAAAATATTTAATCGCAACGGTAGAGCTGCCTGACGGGGACGAAGATACCCCACCGCTGCTGCAGGTGTTATCTGACCGGAAGGTTACACGAGCAGATGTTCCTAAGAATGGCATACGCAAGTTTGATTTTGAAACGGATTTTACCACATTTCCCACTGACTGGAACCGGGACTGTGTCAATGGAGGATTCTTAATTGACGCTCGTGCCATTACCGGTGTTAACTGGGAACGTATGCCGGTTAGCTGTCAGCCATTTTCCTATGGCACAGGAGTCGATGGTGCTGCCGGTAAGGAAGGACTTCTGGCAAATGGCTACGGGGCTACCCTTCTGTATAAGGTGGAATTAAATCAAGAGAAGCTAAAGGAAGCCGGTAAGTCTTATAAAACCGGATTTTCTGTAACGGTATGTCCGGAGGAGGAAAGCGGAGCCGGATTCAGTCAGGAAAGCGACCAGTTTTTTGACTTGTTTATTAAGTATGACATAGAAGGGAAAACAGGCTATGGTCTGCGGGCTTCCCGGGCCAATAAATACGAGGATACGGCTTCCTTTGCCCTGTGCCGTTACGAAAGCGGTGCTGCCATTCCTTTTGCAGCCCCTTATGCAGCAGCTTGTTTAAAAACACCCTGCACCATTACGCTGACAGTGTCTGATGACACCTTAACTGCTTATATAGCTACTACCGTAAAGCCTACAGAAGCCCAAGAGGAGGCTGGATTGCCCCAAACGCTTACGCTAACTGCTTCCATTGAAGAGAATTATTGCTACAGCGTAGGCTTTCAATATGCAGGTTTAGGAGAGGAAGGCAACCGGATTCTGCTTAGTGATTTGGCAGTTGCCTTTGGTTCGTCTTGCAATACGTGACGGTCTATGGTAGTATAAGACAGTAAATTTTAACACAGAAATGGAGGAATTGCATATGAAGCTTTGGGGTGGTAGATTTACCAAGGAAACCAACGCACTTGTACATAATTTTAACGCTTCCCTTTCTTTTGACAGCAAGTTCTATAA
>CAZLTS010000173.1:0-3078 GCA_964562495.1 uncultured Lachnospiraceae bacterium
ATTTGCGAAGAGGGGCAAGACAATTACCCGGGTTTACAGTGTATCCCAATCCACAGGTGGGGTATGGGGCATTGTGCCTGAGAAATTCAATTCCTGATGAGAAATTATAAAAAACCATTGCCATATTTCCAAATATCAAGTAATATAGTTTACAGTAATAAATCGAAGAAATTAGATGTCACGGGTAGCTGTAGGCTGTTCGTGACATCTTGTCATTGCCAAGAGAGATGGGGTGTGTTATGGATAAGAAGCAGTATAAGAAAATATTAAGTGTAGCCTTCTTCCTGGCAGTTATGGTACTAACCTTCTATGCTGTCTTCCATGAACAGAATATGGCAGAAGTGGGAGCAGCGTTGCTACAGCTATCTCCATTATGGTTGCTGTTTGCCTTAATATCGGCATTGCTTTACACAAGCAGTGAAGGTTTTATGATTTGGTACATGACGCAAAATGGTAATAGAAGTCGAAAGAGCCTTTTTCGTTGCATTGGATATGCATTTATTGGCTTTTTCTACAGTGGAATTACGCCCTCGGCTTCAGGGGGACAACCTATGCAGTTATATTATTTAAAACGAGATGGCTACAGCTTTTCGAGAAGCTGTGCTACCCTGACTGTGATTGCAGCACTGAATAAATTCGTACTGGCATCTATTGGCGTGGGGTTACTCCTTGTATGGTACGGTCCATTAAGTAGAGAGTTCGGAGACTATATGGGCTGGTATTATCTGGGTATCGTTATGGTTGTATTCTGGGTAATTGTACTGGCTTGCCTTATGTTTTTGCCGGGACAGATTGAGAAGCTGTCCATAGCTTTTACCGGCTGGCTGGAACGAATCCATGTGTTAAAGCCGTCCAACACTAGAAATCAAAGCATTATCCATTTCTTTGATGGGTATAGAGATATTTTGCAGCTGCTTAAGGATGATAAAGAAAAAACGGCAGCGTTGGTTGTTATAAGCTATTTACAGAGAATGTTTCTTGTACTGATTCCCTATTTTGTCAGCAGGGGCTTTGGGCTGCATGAAAAGGGGATATTCTATACTATGCTGTTACAGGTGGCGGCTATGGCAGCAGTAGATATGCTTCCCATACCGGGGGCACAGGGCATTTCGGAGCTTCTGTATTTTCAGGTATTCAGCAGTATCTTTGGTGCAACCTATTTAACAGCGGCAGTGTGTGTTACCAGATTTGTGAACTTCTATTTTCTGCTTTTAATTGGAATTGTTGTGGTAATTGGTAAAGAAATTAACAAACGGAAAGAAAGAAGAAAGGATACCAGTGCATGAGTAGATTTGAAATTAAAGATACATTTTATTTGGATGGAAAACCATTTCAGGTGATTTCCGGTGCCATTCATTATTTCCGGGTGGTGCCACAGTACTGGCAGGACAGACTGGAGAAGCTAAAGGCTATGGGCTGTAATACTGTGGAAACCTATATCCCCTGGAATATACATGAACCGAAAAAGGGAACCTTCTGCTTTGACGGCATGTTGGATGTGGTACAGTTTGTAAAGCTGGCACAGAAGCTGGGACTTTATGTAATTTTGCGTCCTTCACCTTATATTTGCGCAGAATGGGAATTTGGCGGGCTGCCTGCATGGCTGCTTGCCCAAGACGGCATGAAGTATCGTATGTCCTATGAACCATTTTTAACGCATGTGGCAGAGTATTATAGCAAACTGTTGCCCAAGCTGGTACCCTTGCAGATTGACCAGGGTGGTCCGGTTATTTTAATGCAGGTGGAAAACGAGTATGGTTATTATGCTAACGATAAGCAGTATATGGAAACACTGAAACAGATGCTGTTGGATGCAGGGATTACGGTACCGTTGGTAACCTCTGATGGACCATATCCAGAGAATTTAGAGGGCGGTAAGCTGGAGGGTGTACTGCCTACAGGTAATTTTGGCTCCAAGACAGAGGAACGGTTTGGAGAACTAAGAAAGCATACCCAGGGTGGTCCTCTTATGTGTACAGAGTTCTGGGTAGGGTGGTTTGACCATTGGGGAAATGGTGGACATATGACAGGTAATTTAGCAGAGAGTACCGCCGATTTGGATGCCATGCTTTCCATGGGACATGTAAATATTTATATGTTTGAGGGCGGCACGAATTTCGGCTTTATGAATGGCTCGAATTATTATGATGAGCTGGCACCGGATGTAACCTCTTATGATTATGATGCCGTACTTACGGAGGATGGACAGATTACCGAGAAGTATGAGGCATACAAGCAGGTAATTTCAAAATATGCCCCGATACCGGAGGTGACCTTTACCACAGAGATTAAACGAACAGCATATGGCAGGATTCCAGTAGCACAGCAGGTTGGCTTATTTTCTGTTTTAGAGGATATCAGTACCCCTGTGGAAAGCGTATATCCTCAGTCCATGGAGCGGCTGGGACAAAGCTATGGTTATATTTTATATCATTCTACACTGGATACAGAACGAAAGATAGAGAAGCTTCGCTTGTGGGAGGCCAATGACCGGGCGAATCTTTTTGTAGAGGGTAAGCCGGCAGCAGTATATTATGATAAAGAGCTGCTTGTGGAAAATGATTTAAATCTGTCCTTTACACAAGGCGCAGATATTGATATACTGATGGAAAATATGGGAAGGGTGAACTTCGGTCCCCGATTAGAGCACCAGAGAAAGGGAATCGACCAGTGTGTACAGATTAATGGACATATGCATAATCATTGGAAACAGTATCCGTTGCCACTGGATAATCTGGACAAGCTTGATTTTACCAAGGATTATCAGGCAGGTATGCCGGCATTTTACCGATTCCATTTTCAGGTGGAGGAAGCAGGAGATACCTTCTTGGATTTTAGTGGCTGGGGCAAAGGCTGTGTATTTGTAAATGGCTTTTGTATCGGGCGGTTCTGGGAAATCGGACCTCAGAAGCGGCTGTATATTCCGGCACCCCTTTTAAAACAGGGAGAAAATGAAATTATCCTATTTGAAACCGATGGAAAATGTCAGACTTCTGTTGTACTGACAGATACACCGGATTTGGGATAGTATGAATTGATATACACATATGGGAAACAAAAGAAAGAGAGAGAGACAGA
>CAZLTS010000174.1:0-3076 GCA_964562495.1 uncultured Lachnospiraceae bacterium
TGTTCGTGGATATGCCTCCCGGAACCGGTGATGTACCTTTGACTGTATTCCAGTCACTTCCTGTTGATGGCATTATTGTGGTGACCTCTCCTCAGGATTTAGTTGGCATGATTGTTGGTAAAGCTGTAAAAATGGCTGAAATGTTAAAGATTCCCGTACTGGGCTTCGTAGAAAATATGGCTTATTTTGAATGTCCGGACTGCCACAAGCAGCATGCTATTTTTGGAGAAAGTCATGTCAAAGAGCTAGCCAAAACCTATGGAATCCATGCCACTGCACAGCTTCCTATTAATCCGGAATTTTCTAGTCTATGTGATAAGGGGCTTGTTGAAAATATTACCGGTGACTGGTTAGAGGCTATTATAAATAAAATCAGTGCCTGCTAAAGCCCTCTCCAAAGACTTCACTTGTCTCTGTAAGCATAACAAAGGCATTTTCATCCATTTCGTATACTGCCCTTCGGACTGTATACGCCTGTGAACTGGAGCATGCACATAGAAGAACCTGACGTTTTGTTTGTGTATAGCTCCCCTTTGCAGGTATGATTGTTGAACCCCGTCCAATAATTTCTCCGATTTTCTTCGCCACTATATCCCCCTGCGTAGTAATAATAATCGCCAGCGTTCCTGCACCCATACCATACATAATCTTATCAATCACAACAGACATAACGAAGGTAGATGCCAGTCCGTACAGCACAGCGTCTACGTTACCAAATACCGGCCACCCTAACAGAATAATAAACAGGTCAATCACCATAGTCACTGTTCCAATAGACAGATGTGGCTTTAGCATTTTAATAGACATAATTAAAAAATCTGTTCCACCGGAGGACGAACCCCGCAAGTAAAACAGTGCTATCCCAGCTCCCATAAAAATGCCGGAGTATAAGGCTGCCAACACCGGAGAACCTGTGTACATGGGCGTATGGGGAAAAATTACATCTAAAAAAATAATGGAAATCACCATGGTTCTGACTGTTTTCAAAAGGAACTGTTTTCCAACAATTCGGAAGCTAAAAATAACAAAGGGGATATTTAGTAAAAGGGTGGTAATTCCAATAGGAAGCCCCCACAAATAGTTTAGTATTAGTGCTACACCCGATAATCCTGCCGGAGCAAAATTTGCCATTTTCGCAAAGGTATACAACCCAATTGCATACAAAAGACTCCCTGCAATGTCAAAGATGAAATCTATTACACCCTGTTTTACCTTACCTGCTCCCATAACCGGTTTTCTTCACACCTTCCACTTTCTGTTATAGGATTAGTGTTCCACATAGCTTTCGGCTTATACCTTTCCTTCTCCCCTTTTTAATATTTACGCTCAATATATTCATGATAAGTCTTGCGAAATGTATCCCGCATACTTCTCGATATGGTAAGAATCTCGCCAGAATCTAACTGGATTTCACACCCTTGTATATGCTGAATATGAGCCATATTAACCAGATAACTATTGTGGGAAAATGTGAAATTATATTCTTTTAGTTTTTCATGTAAATCAATCACCTTCCCGTATGTGTAAAGGGGATATTCTGCCAGACCTGCAATACTGTCCTTCACTGCGATTACTCGTCCACCACGATTAGTATTCTGGATATATAAAATATCCTGAATCCGAACACGATAAATATTTTTTCTATAATGTCCATAGATTTCCGGATAGGATCTGCGGCGTTTCAGCTCCTCTACAACTAAACCCACTTCTTCCTCGAACTTGGCATTTGGGGCATTTTTTAACCAGTAACGATATGGCTGTGTCTCAAAGGACTCCACCGTAGGCTCCTGTGTACCAGAGCAAAATACGATCATGGCATGGGGATACCGTTTCCGAAAAGCTTTGGCTGTTGCATTTCCGTCCATTTCTCCCATGTGCATATCCACAATCAGTAAATCATAAGGGATTCTGTGTTTGAATTTCTCTACTAACTGTTCCCCGGATTTGTACCGGTAAAACACAGTGTTTTTTTCATCACAGCCTGCCTTGGATAGTAGTTTAATTAAATACGCTGTAAATTGTTTGTTGTCATCGCATATGGCAATGTGGTTCATATTATCATTCTCCTTTTGATTTTTAAATGCGATTTCTGATTATATGTGCAATTGCCAAAAATGTAAAGGGGTGATTTTTTATCTTTTGCAACTTAAATCAACAATTTCAGCCTTTTATACGTTTTTTTCTTCTTTATCCACTTTAATTTTGTACACCAGCAAACGGATTAGCTGCTGGTAATAGTCCTGCTGTCCTTTTGTAATATTCCGAAACAAATCCACCAGCAAATAGTTTACTGCGCAGCTCTTTTCCTGTAGACAGCCTACCATGAAATAATCAATGGGAATCTGCAGTTTGTTACAAAGTAAAAGCAGCAATCGAAAGGAAATATTGCCATTTGCTGATTCAATATTCTGAAGGCTCTTCTTCGTACAATCAAGAAGCTCTGCCAGCTTCTCAATAGTCATACCCCTTTTTTCCCGTTCAAAGCGAATCAGGTATCCAATGGTTTTATAATTTACAGTTTCTGATCTGGCGCACATCGCTTGAATCATATCTGGATTGTATAATTGCAGAAGATTATATTTTTCATGCTCTGCGTACATAAGCACTTGAATCTGTTCTTCTACAGAGCATTGGGATATTATCGCCTTTTCCTCGTAGTTCATTTCCAGATTATATTCCTTCATGACATAGGTGTAAATGGGCTGCTTCATCACTGTAGCCAGCTTCTGAATCATGTCAATCTTGGGAAAGGTTCGACCATGTTCAATATTTTCCAGTGTGTAGAAGCTACAATCAATGGCTCTTGTGAGATCTTCCCGCTTCATCTTCAACTCCTTCTTTCGAAGGTGCATTATGTTTTCTCCAATCATTTTCTTATTTGCCTGATCATCTTGATAATCAAATGCTGCCTTTTTCGTCATAGTAATCTCCATATCCGCAGCGTTTTTCACATTTTGCTTTCTTTTTTGTGATATTTGCGAATACAGTAATTTTAGACAATTTCTTATTAATTCTGAATGGTATCTGTAAGGTTATATCCTTATTTCTACATTGTTGATTTTGATTACATCGACAT
>CAZLTS010000175.1:0-3067 GCA_964562495.1 uncultured Lachnospiraceae bacterium
TTAACTGTCTGGCGAAGCGGGAACGGACGATCGTGGAGCTTCGCTATGGGTTAAATGGGGAAGAAGGAACGGAGATGACACAGAAGGAAGTGGCAGATTTACTTGGCATATCCCAGTCCTATATATCCAGACTGGAAAAACGGATTATGAAAAGGTTAAAAAAGGAAATTTTAAGACTGCAATAATGGGTATAAAAGCCCTCCAAACGGTAAATCATGTTTAACGTGACTTAAGTTTAGCGTACGGAGGGTAAAAAAATGGCACTATATAAGGTGGAAATATGCGGTGTCAACACAGCCAAGCTGCCACTGATTCCTAATGCCAGAAAGCAGGAGCTTTTAGAAGAAATTGCCAAAGGAAATCAGGAAGCCAGGGAAGAGTTTATATATGGAAATCTACGCCTTGTGTTAAGCATTATAGGGCGCTTCAGCAATACAAATGAAAATGTAGATGACCTGTTTCAAATCGGCTGTATTGGATTGATGAAAGCGGTGGATAATTTTGATTTAAACCAACAGGTAAAATTCTCCACTTATGCAGTACCTATGATTATGGGTGAAATTAGACGATATCTGCGGGATAACAATAGCATTCGGGTATCCCGGTCGGTGAAGGATATTGCATATAAAGCCATTTACGCAAAAGAAGTTTTAACAAAGCAAAAGCAGCGGGAGCCTACGATTAGTGAAATTGCAGAAGAAATCGGCATAGAACCGGAGCAGATCGTATATTCCATGGATGCCATTCAAAGTCCGGTTTCTATTTACGAGCCGGTTTATCAAGAGGGTGGAGATACGCTGTATGTGCTAGATCAAATTAAGGATAAAAAGAACAAGGAAGAAAAATGGGTGGAGGATATTGCCTTAAAGGATGCCTTAATACGGCTGCCGAAACGGGAACAGAACATTATAGGCATGCGGTTCTTTCAAGGAAAAACGCAAATGGAAGTGGCAGAGGAAATCGGCATTTCCCAGGCCCAGGTAAGTCGCTTGGAAAAAAGTGCCTTAAAGAGTATGAGAAATTATTTAAGACAATAAGCAAATCTCCATGTGCTGCATATAGTAAAGATAGAAATGGAAATGATTTGGCGCAGGTGTCTATAGATGCACTTCGCCGCGGGGGAACTATATGCGCATGTTTGATTTGCGGCAAAAGGAAGTAATTAATGAATGTGACTGCAAACGATTAGGATTTGTAGCAGATTTGGAATTTAATAGTTACACCGGATGTATTGAAGCAATTATTGTACCGGGACCAGGTAAATTCTGTGGAATATTTGGCAAGGAGGAGGAATATGTTATTCCATATTCCTGCATTAAACAGATTGGTCCCGATGTAATCTTAGTAGCGGTGCGGGAAAAAGCAGTAAAAAGTGAGGATGGAAGGAGAAATACCAATGGTAGATAAGGTAATTGAAAATAACAGAGTCAGTGTAGCAGGAGAAATCGTATCCCAGTTTCGGTATTCCCACGAGGTGTTTGGAGAAGGTTTTTACGTGGTGGATATTGCAGTAAACCGATTAAGTGAGCTGGTAGATGTAATTCCGCTAATGGTATCAGAACGACTGGTAGATGTAACAGAGGACTGTACAGGGCAGCTGGTGGAGGTGTCAGGACAGTTTCGCTCTTATAATCGCCATGAGGGGGCAAAAAACAGACTGGTACTGTCTATCTTTGTACGGGAATGGGTATTTTTAGAGGAGAATCTGGATTCCGGCAGAACCAATCAGATTTTTTTAGACGGATTTATTTGTAAGGAGCCGGTTTACCGGAAAACACCACTGGGAAGAGAAATTGCAGATTTGCTTATTGCTGTAAATCGCCCCTATGGAAAATCAGATTACATTCCCTGTATAGCCTGGGGCAGAAATGCCAGATATGCACAAAGCTTCCAGGTAGGCGGCAGGATTCAAATCTGGGGCCGGGTACAAAGCAGGGAATATGTGAAGAAAATAAGCGAAGAGGAATCCCGCAAGCAGGTAGCCTATGAGGTTTCTGTCAGCAAATTAGAATATTATGAAAAGTAGTGCTTGACTTTCCTTTCTAACAATGCTATGGTTATGTTAATTACATAGGAGTAGAGGTTGCGTCTGTTATGAGTATACTGCCGGATATGCCAGACATAGATAAAAGCAGTAGGAAGGAACTGACGCCGAAAGGGTATATTTTCTGGGAACATATCCTTGGGTACAGGTCGAACAGGTCTGTAACTGTCATCGTAAGATGGGGCGCTACGAAGTAAAACTTTACAGGAATCGCAAGACCAGCCCCTTACAAGGCTGGTCTAATTTTTTTTAGAATCGAGGAGGATAATCATATGGCTATTTTTACAGGAGCCGGTGTTGCCATTGTAACACCCATGTTTGCAGATGGAAGTGTTAACTTTGATAAGTTAGGGGAATTAATTGACGAGCAGATTGCCAACGAAACAGATGCCATTATCATTTGTGGAACTACAGGGGAATCATCTACTTTAACCCATGACGAGCATTTTGAATGTATTCGTTTTGCAGTAGAGAAGGCAGCAGGACGTGTACCTGTTATTGCAGGAACCGGTTCGAACAATACAGCTGAGGCAGTTTCTTTATCTAAGCGTGCGGCAGCTGTTGGTGTAGACGGACTTCTGGCAGTAACGCCTTATTATAACAAGTGTACCCAGAACGGATTAGTAGCATATTTTTCTGACATTGCCAAGGCAGCAGATGTGCCCATTATTATGTATAATGTACCAAGCCGTACCGGCTGTAACATTTTACCACAGACAGCACTGAATGCAGTAAATGCCTGCGATAATATTGTAGCCATTAAGGAAGCAAGCGGTAATATTTCCCAGGTAGCAGATTTAGCTGCTATGAGTGAGGGCAAGATTGATATTTACTCCGGTAATGATGATCAGATTGTTCCGGTATTATCTTTAGGCGGTAAGGGTGTTATTTCCGTATTATCTAACGTGGCACCCAAGAATACCCATGATATTGTTGCCAAGTATTTCGCAGGAGATGTAGCAGGCAGTTTGAAACTGCAGCTTGAGGCTATGGAATTGATTCATGCACTGTTTAGCGAGGTTA
>CAZLTS010000176.1:0-3060 GCA_964562495.1 uncultured Lachnospiraceae bacterium
CCAAATATTCAATATACTGCCTAATGGTATTTGCACTGATATTGGACTGTATTACGCTCTTCAATATGCTGCTCATCGATGCCTTGCTCTAATAAATAATTTTTGCCGATAATTCTCATTGCTGCCAAAGCAGCTGACGGAGCACTAAACTCATAATTTCTCGTAAATTTTCCATTTACAATCGTTGCATTATCAATAATCATGTCGATGCATCGGAAATGATTTACGGTCTGGTTATTTTTTCAATATTTCTTTACCTTCACCTTCTTGCCCAATCCCTTGTTGCGGAACAACCTTGTATAAACTTTTACCTTGCTCTTCGGCACTTTGATTGTCACCTTACTGCTGACGCCTGCAAATGCCTTTTTGCTTACGCTCTTGCTGGTGAGCTGATTTGTTTTAATGACAATCGTCTTTAACTTCTTATCACCATTAAATACATTCTTGCCAATGGTAATAACGTTACCGCCAATGGTTATCTTCTTAAGCTTTTTACAATTTTTAAATGCATTATCTGCAATGGCTGTTACTCTATAAGTGATGCCACCAACCCTTATGGTCTTTGGTATAGATACTGTAGTTATTTTACTATTACCCGGCCTTACATAAGAAACAGTAGGCGTTTTCCCATCTATACTTGTCACCTTATACTCTGCTTTTGACTTGCCATCTGTAATGATTTCGCCCTTTGACGGAACATCGACTGTATCCTCATTAGCTGATTTGTTTTCACCACTATCATTATTATCTATATCATCCGAAATGTTGGAAGCAGTAGTATCGCTCGCGGAATCCAATGCAGAAGTCGTAAATGATGCACTAACGTAATCAGAAGCTTCTGTATTTTCTGTTTCCTTGTACCGCTGATAAAATATATAGGTCGTGTCTCCGGCAAGCCCGGTATAAATCCTGTTTTCAGACCACGCACCATCAGCATTTTGCAAGGAATATTCACATCCTGCAACAGCCTTCAAGGTAATAGAATTACTTGTAATTTTTTCTGCCATAGGAAACGTCGGTGCAGATGGTTTGCTCTTTGTAATCGTACCTTCATGACTTATTTGCTCAGTGGATGCCAACCGATAATTACCTGTTGTAATTTCCGTCGGTTTAAATGTAATGCTGTTGGCTTCAAGTACATTGGCGTCATTATACATTGCACTGCCCTCCACCAAAATGGCATCTTCATTTCCAAAGGTATTCTGTTTAATCTGTACCTGAGCAGAAGAACTTGTAGTACCATCATATTTTTTTGTAAAAGAATTCTCGCCGCTTACAAATTCCAAATTCTCCGCCGTAACCACATATGGTTTAACTGTAACAGAAACCATGTCACTTGCTATTGTAACTCCATCCAGCGTAGCCTTCACAACATATTGATAAGTTCCAGCATCCTTGCCTACAGGAACTATATAACTCTTTTTTACTGCACCAGAAATTTCTGATTCATCACCTGATGCATCCACAGAATACCACTGATACGTTGGTGTATCTGTCACACCGTCATTCAATTCGACCTGTGCAATCAGCTGTGGTGCGTCATTCTGGGAATAGCCATAGGTTGCCGCTACAGTCTTCTGAGTCACCTCAACTCCTAAAATCCTTGAAATTGCATATTTCTCATCATTTAGTACAGGACCATTTGTGTATGCAAATTTTGAACTTGGCATATTGTAAACCACATGAGAATTTGCGAAGGAATAATTGTTACCATTTACAGTGTTTGCTCCAACCAAAAGATACTCTTCTGTTCCATTACCAGAGGAACCATCAGAATACACCGGATCGTTCCATGTGACATCTACACCGTACCAGTTGCCATCCTCCATCTGTACATAGTTCCACATATGTCCTCCCGCAGTATCACTTGCAGAAGATTTTGCCTGACCATCCACCAGTACACATGGGATATTCAGTGCATCACATAACACCTTAAACGCTCTGGCATATCCTTCACAGACAGGCCCCTCTGTTCCGCTTTTGCCTTCCAAAGCAGAAATGCACTCCCATGAAGTGTCTGGTGCAGTGCCTGTGCCTTTGTTTGCCACAATTGTATTATATCCATTATATTTTGTAAGCCAGCTATTCAATGCCTGTATCGTCTTATAGCAGGAAGCACTTTTACACTCTGTGGTAATGGCACTTACCTGTTTGTCTCGCTTTTCCATGTCAGCTAAAATTGTATCTACATCCTGATAACCTGTAGCACGAATATCATAGCTGTAGCTTGTATCTTTGAGATAAAGATAAACGGTCTGTTTGTACGAATAATCCAATCTGCTATAGCTTCCGGAATACGTATATCTCAATCCTCCATCCAGCCAAAACACCTCCGGATGGTCACGATCAAAAGCATAAAAAGCTGCAGCAATATTTTCTCCCACCTTTGTAAAGTTCTCCTTCATTTCAGTATTAATGGCAGTTATACTGTCAGCCTTTCCCTCAATCACAGCAATGGGGTATTTGTATCCATTCTCATCATTTACGATTTTTGAATTTTTCGTAACGTCAATCAGTATTCCGTCTGCATCAGAAACATTATTCTCCAGTGCTTCATAAAAATCTATGGCATAATCTTCAAGCACCACACGATCAATCCACTTTTCCGCATTTTCTGATTTCAGGGTAACACTACTGGTATTTGACGCACCTGCAAGGGATTTTTTTCGCTTGCTTTGATACGCCGCAGAGGTTTCCGGTGCCGAAATCGTCTCAGTCACTGTTGACACCTGGACAATTTCATCATTTTCTTCTGTTACCGCATATACGTTGGACTGTGGTAAACTGACACCAATCAAAATAGTTAATGCAACAAGCGCACACATGAAGTAACGATTAAATAGATGCTTTCTCATTTTTAATCTCCTTTCACGAAGCGTACAAATTCATCCTGAGGCAGTGGTTTAGAGAAATAATATCCCTGTATATACTGCACTCCAAGCTGCTTCATTGCTTCCAGCTGTTCCTTAGTTTCCACGCCCTCCGAAACAATTTTCAGCCCCATGTCCAGAATCATGCTTGTTGCCGTCTCCATTACTAATTTACCCTTTGATTTTTCAA
>CAZLTS010000177.1:0-3047 GCA_964562495.1 uncultured Lachnospiraceae bacterium
TCCTTGGTAAGGAAGGGGTCACGGGTTCAATTCCCGTCATCAGCTTTTTTTGTTGCCTTTTTTGCAATAGGTAATTACATTTTCTATTCACTACACGACTTCCCGAATCTTAGCAGCCTTTCCTCGAATACGTTGTATGGCATTGTCAATGGCCTTAGACGATTTATTCAGGCGTTTTCCAATCTCTGTATAAGGCACACCCTCCACGTAAAAGCCCAGCACCTCTTTTTCAAAACGGCTCAAGGATTTCACCAGCTTCTCTTCAAAGATATGTGCTGTTTCACTATCTATGTAAAGCATCTCCGGATTACCAGCTTCCTGGCTTTCTAAGCTAGGTTCAAATTCCTGGGAATACAAGGATATGTAGCTGTTTAACGGGCCATGCTTTTTTCGATTATAGGTGTTAATGGCTGTATAAATCTGACGGGAAATACACAAATCTGCAAAGGACGAAAAAGAGACCTGTTTCTCTACATCAAAGTCACGAATCGCCTTATATAAGCCAATCATGCCTTCCTGCACCAGGTCATCTGTTTCGCCGCCCATTAGATATAATCGGCGTGCCTTTATCTTTACAACATTTTTGTATTTTTCCAGAATATAATCCATAATCTCCGTCTCGCCACTGCGCAGACGTGTGATTAATACTTCATCGGAAACCGCCCCATAGTTCTCCACTGCTAGTACCTTCTCTTATTTTGTCTTTCCCATACGCTGTCTTACAATTTCATATGCCATAACACCGGTGGCAACTGATGCATTCAGAGAGTCAATATCCCCCTTCATAGGAATGGCTGCTACCATATCGCAATGCTCCTTCACTAAACGGGAAACACCCTCTCCTTCTTTGCCAATCACCAAGCCAATAGGACCGGTCAGGTTTAAATCATACATGGTGGTGCCACCCATATCAGCACACACGAACCACATACCGCTTTCCTTCAGCTGTTCTATGGTATTTACCAGATTGGTCACCTTAGCCACAGGTGTATAAGCCACTGCACCTGCTGACGTTCTGGCAACTGTAGGGGTGATCCCCACTGCACGATGCTTGGGAATAATAACACCATGCGCACCACACAGGTTAGCTGTACGGATAATAGCACCCAGATTATGGGGGTCTTCAATACCATCTAATAAAATGAAGAATGGTGCTTCTCCCTTTTCTCTGGCAGCCTCCAATAAATCCTCCACTGTTGCATAGCTGTAAGCTGCCGCAATGGCAATGGCTCCCTGGTGCTTTCCTGTTTCAGACAACTGATCCAATCGCTCCTTGGTAACAAAGTTCAAAATCAAATCATGCTTCTTTGCCTCTCGTACAATGGTACGAATAGGGCCATCCATGCAATGATCTAAAACATACAGCTTGTCAATGGTTTTGCCGGAGCGTAATGCCTCAATAACTGCATTACGTCCTTCAATCTTCTGCTCCTGTGCTTCTATTCTTTCTTCCATGTAAATCCTTTCATTCCGGCTGTTAAGCCTCGTCAATACTTTTTAATCCTGCCTGAATCAGTGTAATCATTCGGTCCATCTGCCCTGTCATATACAGATAGCCCATTAAACACTCAAATCCGGTAGCCATACGATAATCCTGCATGGTGGCATTCTTTGCCATAGTATAGGACTTGGCATTCCGGCCACGTTTATAAATAGCCAGCTCCTCCTCCGTTAACGCCTCCTGGCAGGCCTTTATCATCTGCGCCTGCGTAGCAGCCTTAACCAAGCGGGAGCTTCTCTTGTGCAGCTTATTTACGCTGCTATTTCCCTTTCCCACTACAATAGTACGAATCACAATCTCATAAATGGCATCACCAATATATGCCAGGGTTAAAGGGGAATAGCTTTTAATATCCTGCTTCTCTACCAGAAAGGCAGCCTCTATTTTCTCATATAAATTATCAAAATGCTCCATAAATTATTTTTCTTTCTATGATTCCTTGGTCCACAAGGTACCTTCTCTTGTATCCTTTAACACAATTCCCTGTTCTAACAACTGGGCACGAATGGCATCTGCTGTAGCAAAATCTTTTTCCTTCTTAGCCTGAGCACGTTTCGCAATCTGCTTTTCAACATAAGCTGCCAGTTCGTCATCTACTGCACCGCCTGCAGACTGCTCTGTTACAGCACCACCTGTCAGATCCAAGGACAGAACCTTATCAAAATCGCGGATAATTGCCAGCTTCGTAGCGTCATTGCAGTCCGCTTTTAATAAATCATATACAATGGTAATTCCAGAGGAGGTATTTAAATCATTTCCTACTACCTCTTTAAATTGATTATGGTAATCCTGCACAACAGCTTCATCTACTGCTCCATCTGTCTTTAATGCAGCAATCTTGTTACGCAGCTTCTTATAAGCTGTGGCTACATTGTCCATAACCTCATAGGAGAATTCTAACGGCTTACGATAGTGGCTCTGCAAACAGAACATACGGTAAACCAAAGGATTATACCCTTTACTCTCTAACAAGGAGACTGTTAAGAAATCTCCCTTAGACTTACTCATTTTACCAGATTTATCATTTAAATGGTGCACATGGAACCAGTAATTACACCACTTATGTCCCAAATATGCCTCACTCTGTGCAATCTCATTGGTATGATGTGGGAAAATATTATCGATACCACCGCAATGCAAATCCAGATACTCACCTAGATGCTTCATACTAATACAAGAACACTCTATATGCCAGCCCGGATATCCTACACCCCATGGACTATCCCATTTTAATTCCTGATCGTCAAACTTAGACTTCGTAAACCAAAGCACAAAATCAGCTTTATTTCTCTTATTGGCATCTTCTTCTACATCATCACGAACGCCTACCATTAAGTCTGCTTCGTTATGGCTGGACAATACATAATAGTTGTCAAGCTTTGCTGTATCAAAGTAAATATTGCCGCCTGCTTCATAAGCATAATCCTTCTCAAGCAGCACCTGAATCATGTGAATGAATTCAGGAATACAATTGGTAGCAGGCTCAACCACATCCGGTGTCTTAATGTTTAGCTTGGCGCAATCACTAAAGAATGCATCTGTATAA
>CAZLTS010000178.1:0-3046 GCA_964562495.1 uncultured Lachnospiraceae bacterium
GAACGGCTGTTTCGTTACAGAAGAGTTTCTAAAGTGAATATTTATTCTTTAGGTAAATTTGAAGATTACTATTATGGGGATATGGTTCCTTCTACAGGGTATTTAAAATATTTCAAATTATATTTGTATGCAGAGGGATTTGTAATACAGATGCCTACAGAACAAAGTCCTACAGAGGTTTTGCCCTTCCGACCTCAGGAGAAGATATTTAAGGTTATGGAGCAGACCGCCCGTTGGAATCAGCTTTTGAATGTGGAAACAGTAGGAGATTTAAACCAGCAGATTTCTGGTGGCAAGATTAAGGATATTATCTTAGTGTCAGAGGCACTGCAGGAAAGCCGTATTGCCAGACTGGCGGAAAAGATTGCCCAGTCCGGAAAGAAGATTATTTTAATTGCCGGACCTTCTTCCTCAGGGAAAACAACCTTTTCCCATAGATTGTCCATTCAGCTTCGTGTGAATGGCCTAAAGCCCCACCCGATTCCGGTAGATGATTATTTCCTAAATCGGGAGGAAACGCCCAGAGGAGCAGATGGCAAGCCAAATTATGAGGTGTTAGAAGCCATTGATGTTGCAAAGTTTAATCAGGATATGACAGACCTGCTGGCGGGAAAATGTGTAGAGCTTCCTACCTTTAATTTTAAAACCGGAAAACGGGAATACAAAGGAAAGGTTATGGAGTTGGGAGCAGAAGATATTCTGGTAATCGAAGGAATCCATTGTCTGAATGATAAGCTGACCTATGGACTGCCTAAGGAAAGTAAATTCCGTATTTATATTAGTGCATTGACGCAGTTAAATTTAGACGAACATAATCGAATTTCTACAACTGACTGCAGATTGCTTCGCAGAATGGTAAGAGACGCAAGAACAAGAGGCACTTCTGCCAGAGATACCATTGCTATGTGGCCTAAAGTAAGAGAGGGAGAGGAAGCCTATATTTTCCCACATCAGGAATCGGCAGATGAGATGTTTAATTCCAATCTGGTCTATGAAGTATCTGTGTTAAAACAGTATGTGGAACCGTTGCTTTTTGGTATCCCGGAGGATTGTCCGGAGTATTTAGAGGCAAGACGACTGCTTAAGTTTTTAGATTATTTCTTAGGTGTAGGCAGCGAGGATATTCCCAAGAATTCTCTGCTGAGAGAATTTGTAGGTGGTTCAACTTTCCAAATATAAAGTTTTTACAAGGAGATGAATGTTTTGAATTCTGGTGATTGGCTCCAGGTGGCAGCCATTATTGTATTACTTGCGCTTTCTGCTTTTTTCTCATCTGCGGAAACAGCGCTTACCACTGTAAATCAGTTAAGGATTAGAACATTGGCAGAGGAAGGAGATAAACGTGCAATTTGTCTGCTGAAAATAATCCGGGACCCTGGGAAGATGCTTTCGGCAATTTTAATTGGCAACAATGTTGTCAATATCAGTGCATCTTCCTTAATGACTATTTTCGTAACGAACTTATTTGGCAGTGCATTTGTAGGGGTGAGTACAGGTATTTTAACGGTACTGGTTTTAATCTTTGGCGAGATTACCCCTAAGACTATGGCGACACTGCATGCAGAGCGCATAGCCTTAAAGTATGCAAGGATTATTGCGTTTCTTACGGCACTGCTGACGCCGGTAATCTGGATTGTAACCCAGATGTCCGGATTTATTTTAAAACTGCTTAAGGTAGACCCGAATCAACGGGGAACCTCCTATACAGAGAGTGAGCTTCGCACGATTGTAGATGTGAGCCATGAGGAAGGTGTCATTGAGCAGGAAGAGCAGAAGATGATTAAAAATGTATTTGATTTCGGTGATGTTTGTGCGAAGGATATTATGGTGCCTCGTATTGATATGGTTATGGCAGCAGTGGATATTACCTTTGACGGGCTGATGGAATTATTTGCCAAAGAGCATTTTACCCGAATCCCTGTGTATGAAGCAGCAGAGGGAAATAATACACCTATTATTGGTGTGGTGAATATGAAAGATATTCTGTTATATAAGCAGAATACGCCCTTTTATATTCGGGATTATTTAAGAGAACCCTTTTTTACCTACGAATATAAGAATATATCAGATTTGCTTGTGGAGATGCGGCAGACCTCCTTTAACCTGGCGATTGTACTAGATGAGTATGGAGATGTTGCCGGATTGGTAACTGTAGAAGATATATTAGAGGAGATTGTGGGAGAAATCAGGGATGAATATGATGCAGAAGAGGAGCATGCCATTGAAGCATTGAGCAGTCAGGAGTATATGGTGGACGGTTCCTTGAATCTGGAGGATATTAATGAACGGTTTCAAACAGAATTTCATTCTGATGATTATGATTCCATTGCAGGTCTGATTATCCAGCAGTTAGACAGACTGCCGGATACGGGGGACAGTGCGGTTGTAGATGGCATCACCCTGACTGTCGCTGCCATGGACAAGCAGAGAATCAGTCGTGTGAAAATGACATTTCCGCAAGAAGCGAATACAGAGAAAGAGGACAGTGCTACGGATTAACACTGTCCTCTTTCGAATTCTGTTTAAGTTTACTATAGTATACATGATAGCAACTTATTGTCAATAGCACACAAATAAAATAGTTGCAAAATCATCTGATTTCAACTATAATGACGGGAGAATTTACACAGATTAAAGGAGGTCCGTTTTATGAGACACTTAATTAGTCCATTAGATTTTACAGTTGACGAATTAGACCAGTTACTTACATTAGCCCAGGACATTTCAGAACATCCTGGTGATTACAGTCATATATGTGATGGGAAAAAGATTGCAACTTTATTTTATGAACCAAGTACACGTACCCGTTTGAGCTTTGAAGCAGCTATGTTGAATTTAGGGGGTAGTGTTCTTGGTTTTTCTTCTGCTGATTCCAGCTCGGCAGCTAAGGGCGAAAGCGTGGCAGATACCATTCGGGTTATTTCCTGTTATGCCGATATTGCTGCCATCCGTCATCCCAAGGAGGGCGCAGCCTTCGTAGCTGCATCTAAGTCCGGGATTCCTGTGATTACTGCTGGAGAAGGTGGACATCAGCATCCTACCCAGA
>CAZLTS010000179.1:0-3035 GCA_964562495.1 uncultured Lachnospiraceae bacterium
AGCAGGCAGAAGAAGAAAATCGTTTGTATCAATGATTCCAGTGCCACTATGAATTTCCCAAGGGTACAGCGGGAGATTAAAGATGCACTTACCTCTATTTTGCCGGATAAATCAAAGTATGAAAAGGATTAAGTGAACGCAGGTGGAGAAGGAAAAAACTAGAACAGAAAATTCTGTAAGAAATACAACAGTATCTATGGTATCCAGAATTATTGCTATATTTATGGGCTTTTTTACCCGAATTGTTTTTACCCACACCTTAAATGAGGCATATGTAGGGGTCAACGGGTTGTTTTCGGATATCATTGCTGTCCTTGCATTGTCGGAACTGGGGTTTGGAACTGCAATCACATACGCATTGTATCAGCCCATTGCCCAGAAGGATGTGGAAAAACAGAAGTCCCTGATGCTGTTATACCGTCGATTTTATCAGATTGTGGCAGGTATTGTATTGGTGGCAGGTTTACTAGTCGTTCCTTTTATGGATGTGCTGATTAAGAATCAGCCGGATGTAGACCATTTGACACTAATTTATTTAATGTATCTTGCCAATTCTGTGTTGTCCTATTTGTGGGTTTATAAACGGACTTTAATTGATGCCCACCAGCTTCTTTCTATTGGCGTCATTTATCAGACAGCATCCTTTGTCATTCAGGATGTGGTGCAGATGATTGTTCTTCTTACTACGAGGAATTTTATTTTGTATCTGTCCATTAATCTGGTTTGTACTCTAGTAGGAAATATTGCGATTTCTAAAAAGGCAGATAAATTGTATCCATTTTTAAAGGATAAAGACGTTAAACCATTAGAAAAAACAGAGCGTCTCAAGATTTTTCGGGATATTAAAGCCATGCTCATGCATAAGATTGGTAACGTGGTTGTAAATAATACCGACAATCTGGTGCTTTCCTCCATGGTGGGAATTGTAAGCGTAGGAAAGTATTCCAATTATTATCTTGTTATCGGTTCTGTGCGTCAGGTATTGGATCAGGCATTTGCGGGTATTACGGCCAGTGTAGGAAATCTGGGTGCCAGCGGCGAGAAAAAGTGGCTGAGGGAGGTATTTGAAATTGCTTTTTTTGCCGGTCAGTGGGTATTTGGATTTTCGGCAATTTGTTTGTTTGAATTGATTAATCCATTTGTCTCCAGTTTCTTTGGCAGTCAGTATGTGTTTGAAACGTCAGTTGTTTTTATTTTGTGTTTAAATTTTTATATTACTGGTATGCGTCAGGCGACCCTTGTATTCCGGGACTCCTTGGGATTATTTTGGTACGATCGGTACAAAGCCATTATAGAAGCTGTTTTAAATCTGGGTATTTCCATTGCACTGGCGCTCTCTTTGAAAACATCAGGAGTATTTTGGGGGACGTTTATTAGTTCCATGCTTACATCTGTGTGGATTGAACCCTTTGTATTGTATCGGTATTTAGCGGTGCCATTAAGAAACTATTTTATTCGCTATGGAATCTACACAACAGTGACAACAGTGACAGCAGTGTTCGTTCATTGGCTGTGTTTGGAAAGAGGATTTATAGGACGTATTTTAATCTGTGGGATTATTCCTAATCTCATATGGCTGCTTTGCTATGGAAAAACACGAGAATTTCGCAGCATATGCAGACGATTAAACAGTATGTTTAGAAATAGAAGGAATGAGTTATGGTAGGAAAAGAAAATTATGAAATTGCCCATATGTTAAGTTGTGTCCTTAGCGGTAAAAGCTGGGAACCTACGCAGCCTGTATCTGACTGGGAGAGGCTGTTTGATTGTGCAAGACGGAATGCAGTTGTTCCTCTATTGGGAGAGGTGTTTGAAAGACAGGAGAACATTGCCAATCAGGCCGGGCAGTTGGTAAATCAGACCGTATTACAAAGCTATCATCTTCTTTTTGCAACTAAATATATCGTAAACAGACTGGCAGCAGAGGGCATTGCTACCGTTGTATTAAAAGGGGTAAGTACCGCAGCTTATTATGCTGTGCCTGAGCTTCGTAAATCAGGAGATGTGGATTTACTTTTGCTAAATCCCCAGCAGCTTGGGGCAGCAACAGAATGTTTGGAAAAATGCGGATTTTGTGTAGATGAATCCCAAAGAACACTGCACCACCTTGTTATGATTAGCCCTGAGCAGATAGAGCTTGAACTGCATACCATGTTGGCAGAGCCCTTCGATGATGGCGTTGTGAATCAGTATTTGAAAACCTTGGTGTGGCGTTTAAACCCTCATGTTCAGAACAGAGAGATTATGGGTGTGTCCCTACCAGTGTTGTCGGACGGTGTACATGCTTTTCAACTGTTGCTGCACATGCTGCAGCATTTCTTACGGTCTGGCTTTGGAATCCGCTTGCTGTGCGACTGGGTTGTATTGTGGAATCATTCTATTGCGGAAACGGAATGTAAGCTTTATATGAAAATGGTTGAGGACACAGGACTGAAGGGCTTCTCTCGTATGATTACATCGATTTGTGTTTATGAGTTGGGACTGGACGATAAGAAAAATCCCCTTGTATGTGAGGGCTTATTTACCAAGGAGCAGGCAGAAGGCTTTTTAAGGGACATTTTTGAAGCAGAGGAATTTGGTAAGACAAGTCAGGACCGCATGGTGACATTGCGTGGAACGAAGGTTACAGACTATCTGCGGGAATTTCATCATCAGATGCATTTAAATTATCCTAAGGCGGGAAATATATTTTTATTGTGGCCGGCGTTGTGGGTTGCCACCCTTGTAAGATTTTTATATAACAACAAAAAGATACGGAAAACGTCTACCCTGCAGATATTAAGGAAGGCAGGCAGGAGAAGCAGCACCATGGAACAGATTCGTTTGTTCCATAGGGAAGATAAACGGTAACAATTCTGTTAGAAAACTTGTTTTTTTCATTGAGACGTGCTACTATGCAAGTAAGGCGATAAAATTGCGCCATGAAAGACAACAAGAGAGGACAGAATATGAAGAAACAATATACGAAACCGATGATTCTAACCAATGAGGAACTGGCGGAAGATATGGAACTCTCCAAGGATGAGTTGGACGGT
>CAZLTS010000180.1:0-3023 GCA_964562495.1 uncultured Lachnospiraceae bacterium
GCAGTTTCATATGGGCTTTATTGCAGCAGGAGCAGATTTCTGTTTTGGCAAAAACAGACAGGGCAATGTGGGACTGTTAATGGAACAGGCAGACAGCATGGGCTATCAGGCTGTTATCTTAGAAAAAGAAAAAATGGATGCCGTTACCATTAGTTCAAGCTATATTAAGGCGTTACTGGTAGAAGGTAAAATGGAGCAAATTACAAGACTTTTGGGACATCCGTATTGTGTAATCGGTAAAGTAGTGCATGGCAATCAGCTAGGAAGAACAGTGGGAATGCCTACCATTAATCTGTTGCCAGAGGCAGACAAGCTTCTGCCGCCCAATGGAGTTTATGCATCGCAGGTAACCATACAGGGGCAGGTGTATACCGGTATTACCAATGTAGGGTATAAGCCGACTGTGGCACAGAAGAAACAGATGGGTGTCGAAATGCACATTTTTGATTTTAATGAAGATGTCTATGGAGAAACAGTTTGTGTAACGCTGTTATCCTTTGTACGCCCGGAACGGAAGTTTGATAATTTAGAACAAGTAAAAAAACAGGTGGATTTAGATATCGCATCTATTAAAAAGACGGTTATGTAGAAATACAGAACCGTTTTTACATTTCCTTTACTTTTTCGACGCCTTATGCTATGATACAAAAAGTGGTGCAATTTTGGAACCTTGTTCTGAATAACCGGCATCAAATAATTTTTATCACAAGGAGAAAAACATGAGCTGGACGAATGTATTTTTGCTATTTGGCGGACTGGGATTTTTTCTTTATGGCATGACACTAATGAGTGAAGGTATGGAGAAGGTCGCAGGCGCGAAAATGCGTAAGGTCTTGGCACTTTGTACAAAGAACCGTTTTGTAGGAACTATAGTTGGGTTGCTGTTTACTGCGGTTATTCAGTCATCTAGTGCGACCACAGTCATGGTTGTCAGTTTCGTTAATTCAGGCTTGATTACGTTAAAACAAGCAGTAGGACCTATTTTAGGTGCCAATATTGGTACCACAGTCACTGGTGTCCTGGTTGGTTTGAATTTAGAAACATTTGCCCCGTTATTTATTATACTGGGTGTTATTATGGTCACGTTTTGTAAGCGACCTATGGTACAGAAGGTTGGCGAGGTTATTTTAGGTTTTGGTATCTTATTCTATGGTATGAGTGTTATGAAGGACTCTATGTCAGATATGAGTAAGAGCCAGGCATTTAACTCTATGCTGACTTCCCTGCAGAATCCACTGGCAGCAGTTTTGGCAGGATTAGTCATTACTACGATTTTACAGAGCTCCTCTGCATCAACAGGTATTATGATTGCCATGGCGTCTAAGGGGTTGTTATCCTTGCCAATTTGCATGTATATGCTGTTGGGATGTAATATGGGTACCTGTACTTCTGCATTATTGGCAAGCTTGAATGCTAAGAAGGAAGCAAAACGTACCGCTATGGTACATATGTTATTTAATGTATTTTCAACCATTATTACAGTTCCAGTACTTTTGATTTGGGGTGGCCCTATTGCCAGTGCCATTGGTGCAACTGCATCAGATGCAGGCATGCAGGTTGCGAATACGAATGTAATTTTTAAAATTATCCACGTATTAATCTTATTCCCGTTAGCAGGTCTGTTAGTTAAAACAGCACAGTTCTTGATTCCGGGAGATGATAAGCGTGCAGAGAAGTATGATCTTAAGTATATTGGTAGTACGGACATTTTTACACCAGCTACAGTTGACTATGATATTACAAGAGAGATTCGTCGTATGGGTAAGATCGCCAGAGATAATCTGGAGTTATCTGGACAGGCATTACTTGAACTTGATAGTAGTAAGATAAATAAGGTCTTAAAAACAGAAGGAAGAATTGATGTTTTGTGTCGGGAGATTACCGATTATCTGGTAAGCATTGCTTCGAAGGAGCTGCCATTTACCACAGCGAAGAACCTGGCTGCCTATTTCCATGTTGTCAGCGATTTTGAACGTATTGGCGACCATGCAGAGAATCTGGCAGAGTTTGCAGAAAAGCGTATTGCAGAAAATATTCAGTTTTCCCAGAAGGGTATAGACGGATTAAAGGAGATGCTGTCTAAGACAGTAACAACAGTAGATTATGCCATCGAAATGTTTGCAGAAGAAAACATGGAGCATAAGCAGGAAATTGTTCGTCTGGAAAATGAAGTAGATGATTTAGAAGAACGTCTGCAGCTAGAACATGTAGAACGTCTGGCTAAAAATGAATGTGCACCGGGCTCTTCCATTTACTCCGAGATTTTATCTAACTTAGAGCGTGCATCTGATCATGCTACAAATATTGCTTTTGCCATTCATAAGCAGGAGAAGTTAAAGGAGTTCCAGAATCAGGGAGACGGAAAAATAGCTTAATTTTTTGGGAAAATATGCATTTTGCACATATTTCAGTAGCAAAATCTAAGAAACTGTGTTATACTACTGGTATGATGAAATCATAGTAAAGCCGTGAAAGGAGTGGACATCATGCGTTATGTAATTACAGGAAGAAACTTAGATGTAACAGAGGGATTAAAATCAGCCATCTATGAGAAGATTGGTAAGCTTGAACGTTATTTTAATCCAGATACAGAGGTTCATGTAACATTAAGTGTTGAGAAAGACAGACAGAAGATTGAAGTTACGATTCCAGTGAAGGGCAACATTATCCGTTCCGAGCAGGTCAGCAGTGATATGTATGTATCTATTGATCTGGTTGAAGAGATTATTGAAAGACAGCTTAAGAAGTATAAGAATAAGATTGTCGAGAAGAATCAGGCGAGAGACGTATTCTCCAGCGAATATGTGGATAATGATTATGAGGAAGACGACAGTATTAAGATTATTCGTAGTAAGCGGTTTGCAGTGAAGCCTATGGATGCTGAGGAGGCTTGCATTCAGATGGAATTGTTAGGACATAACTTCTTCGTATTCTCTAACGCAGAGACCGGTGAAGTGAATGTTGTATACAAGCGTAAAGGAAATACATACGGATTAATCGAACCTGAGTTTTAAAATTTTTTT
>CAZLTS010000181.1:0-3007 GCA_964562495.1 uncultured Lachnospiraceae bacterium
ATGCAGCGTTCCTTCGGAGAACGAATTGCCATGAATTCTCCTATTCAGGGAACGGCAGCGGATATTATGAAGATTGCCATGATTCGGGTAAATCAGGTGTTGAAAGAACGGCATTTAGATGCGAATATTGTATTGCAGGTTCATGATGAACTGCTTGTAGAAGTAAGAGAGGACGAAGTGGAAATTGTGTCTGACATTTTAAAAAATGAAATGGAGCATGCAGCAGACCTTAAGGTGAATCTGGAGGTTGGGCTGGAAACAGGCGCAAACTGGTTCGAAGCACATTAATTTATGAATAAGAAAATTATAGGTGTAACAGGCGGTGTGGGTTGTGGTAAATCCACCATATTATCCATTTTGGAACGTGACTATTCTGCCACGATTATAGAAATGGATGCAGTGGGTAAAAAACTGCAGCAGCCGGGTGGCATCTGCTATGAAGCAATCTGTGAAAGATTTGGGGAAATAGAGGATTTGCTTTTGGCAGACGGAACCATTAACCGGGCAAAGCTTGCCCAGGTAGTATTCCAGGATAAAGCGCAGTTAGATGCCTTAAATGGAATTGTGCATCCTGCTGTGAGAAACTATGTGAATCAGCAGATTGACCTGTTTTTGGAAAATGATGCACCCTATTTGGTGTTGGAATCTGCGATTTTATACGAAGCAGGCTATGAACCTGTGTGTGATGAAATCTGGATCGTTACAGTAGAAAAAGAAGTACAGATTGCCAGATTAATGGCATCCAGACAATATACAAGGGCGCGGTGTGAAGCAGTTATGGCAAATCAAAGCTTTGATGCCCTGCTGCAAGGTGTTCCTGGGAAGGTTCACATTTTGCATAACACAGGAAGCCTTAAAGATACGGAGAAGGAAATAAAACACTTACTGAACAATTAGACATATTATTTGGGACGGGAGGTTAAAACTTATGGAAATACAATTATGGCGTGAAATATTGACGCCTTATGAATTAGCAGTAGATGAAATATTAGTAAAGTTCCAACATTTAATTACGGAACATAAAACAAGAGGAATCTATTCCCCCATTGAAAATGTAATCGGACGTGTAAAGAAGATTTCCAGTATATTGGAAAAGGCACAAAAAAAGGGAATTACCTTTGAACAGATTGAAGAAGAAATCGAGGACATTGCCGGAATCCGTATTATGTGCCAGTTCGTAGAGGACATAGATCGTGTAGTTACGCTGATTAAGCAGCGTAGTGATATGACGGTAATTTCAGAAAAAGACTATGTAAACTATCCTAAGGAAAGTGGTTACCGCAGCTATCACATGATTGTCCATTATACGGTAGAAACCATGCAGGGCAAGAAGGTGCTGCCTGTGGAGATTCAGATTCGTACACTGGCTATGGATTTCTGGGCTACCGTGGAGCATTCCTTACAGTATAAGTACCGGCATAACATTCCGGGACATATTAAGGAACGCCTGCTTGGTGCAGCAGAAGCCATTGTGGCACTGGACCGGGAGATGACCTCCATTCGTGGGGAGATTTTAGATGCACAGAATTCCTTCCAGATGAAGGCAAATGTTGTTTCTGAGATTCTAAATACCATTCAGAATTTGTATCGTGTAGCAAATAAGCGGGAAATCATCAAGATTCAAGATGAATTTTACCGTATCTATAACGAGGATAATATGGAAGCCCTGACGAAGTTTAGTAAGGAGTTAGATATTATTGCAGAAGGATACCGGGCACAGGGAATCGATTCTATGAGGAAACGAAATGCGGTTGGATAAATTACTGGCAGAAGCTGGTTATGGTACAAGAACAGAAGTAAAAAACATGATAAGAAAAGGCCGGGTGCTGGTAAATGGCACAGTGGTAAAAAAGCCGGAATGTAAGCTTACGGAAACGGCAAATGGCATACAGGAGCAGGTGACTGTGGACACTAAGCCCATCTCTTATGCCAAATATGTATACTATATGTTAAATAAGCCTGCCGGTTACCTGTCTGCCACAGAGGATAAAAGCTGTAAAACTGTGTTAGAGCTGGTGCCAAAACATAACGGTCTATTTCCGGTAGGGCGTCTGGATAAAGATACAGAGGGGCTGTGCCTGATTACCAATGACGGTGAGCTTGCCCACAATTTACTATCTCCTAAGAAGCATGTAGCGAAATGCTATGTGGCAAAAGTGACAGGAGAACTAACACAAGCACATGTGAAAGCATTTGCCGATGGTATTGCCATTCATGACAAAAGCAAGAATGAGGCGATGGTAACCTTAAAGCCGGCAAAACTTACACTGATTCAAACCGAAGGTGACGAGAAGGAAGCAAGGGTAACTATTGTTGAGGGAAAATATCATCAGATAAAGCGTATGTTTGCGGCAGTTGGATGCCGGGTAACCTATTTAAAGCGCTTATCCATGGGTGGAATCTATTTAGATGAAGCGTTGCAGCCAGGGGAATTTCGCCCCCTGACTGAAGAAGAGATACAGGTTTTACAAAACGCTTCAAAGTAAACGGAGGATATATTTTTGAAAGATTTTTTACCAATCAACAAACAAGATATGAAACGGTATGGCTGGGAGCAGTGTGACTTCGTCTATGTAATTGGAGATGCTTATGTGGATCACCCATCCTTCGGTCATGCCATTATCAGTCGTGTGTTAGAAGCCAACGGCTATAAGGTTGGCATTATTTCCCAGCCGGACTGGAAGAATCCGGAGAGTATCCAGATTTTAGGAAAGCCCAGATTGGGTTTTTTAGTGATGGGCGGCAACATGGATTCTATGGTAAATCATTATTCGGTTTCTAAGAAGCGTAGACAGACAGATGCTTTTACACCTGGTGGAGTGATTGGTAAGCGTCCTGACTATGCAACCATTGTATACGTAATTTGAATCCGCGGACTTATCCGGATGGTTCCCATATTATTTGTTGTATTTAAACCCAGCTGCGTAGAATTGGACATTAACATTAATGGAGTAATAAGGTACCACGTTCTATTTTATTTGAAACCGGTTCAGATTTGCTATCTTAT
>CAZLTS010000182.1:0-2992 GCA_964562495.1 uncultured Lachnospiraceae bacterium
ATTCTGCTGTACGGTGCATCTCATAAGTACGAATCTGAATCTCAAAGGGCTGTCCGCTAGGACCAATCAAGGTCGTATGCAAGGACTGGTACATATTCGGCTTCGGCATGGCAATATAATCCTTAAACCGTCCCGGAATAGGTGTATACTTCTCATGAATTGCACCCAACGCCGCATAACAATCCCTTACATTTTCCACTATAATACGCACAGCAAAAATATCATAAATCTGGTCTAAGGTCTTTTGCTGATTTACCATCTTCTTATAAATACTAAATAAATGCTTAATTCTTCCATTAATATCTGCTTCAATGTTCGCCTTTGTAATGATGCCTTTGACTTCATCAACCAAATCTAAGATAAAGCCCTCCTTGTAGGTAACACGTTCTTTTACGTCATGCACCAGTTCTTCATACTTCTCTGGTTCCAGATATTTTAAAGACAAGTCATCTAATTCAATCTTAATCTTACTAATACCAAGACGGCTGGCAATGGGGCAATAAATGTCCATTGTTTCCCTGGCCTTCTCTTTCTGCTTCTCCGGTGTCTGATACTGCAGCGTCCGCAGATTATGCAGCCGGTCTGCCAGCTTAATTAAAATAACCCGGATATCCCTGGCCATAGCCAAAAACATTTTACGCAGATTCTCTGCCTGCTCCTCCAGCTTATCCTTTTTATAATTTAATCTTGTCAGCTTGGTAACACCATCAACCAATCCAGCTACGTCCTTCCCAAACAGCTGGGAAATCTGTTCCTTCGTATATTCCGTATCTTCGATGACATCATGAAGCAGTCCGGCTACAATACTCTCCTTATCCAGCTCAAGCTCTGCCAGAATAATGGCTGTATGCAGGGGATGAATAATATAGGGCTCTCCTGATTTACGTTTTTGCTCCTTGTGTGCCTCGTCTGCCAACTGATACGCCTGCTCAATCATGGTTAAATCCGTATTAGGACGATAACTGCGAATTGTCTGAATTAGCTGGGCATACAAAGCCTCCGGTGTCTCATCTGTCTGCTGAGATGCTTCCTCTAAAATACCTTCAATTTCGATATCTGTAGTGTTTGTCTTTTTTTCTTCCATACTAATCTCCATTCCGCAATATACCATGCTTTGTTCCTAAAAGAATGAATGAGCCTGTTTGTAAAACAGGCCCAATTCACTTATCCTACTAAAATAATTCATCTACCATGTCGCCACCGACAATCTTCCAGTCACCATTTACTTTAGCAACTACAACTGACGCTGACTCACTTTCTTTTTCACCATCCTTTTTAGCCGTAAATTCAACTTCTAGCTTATACATACCGCTTATATCATCTGCACTCACGCCCAAAAAAGTAAAGGTCGAATCAATATTAGAGGCATAGTCATCTTTATCAACTTTCTCTTTGTCTGTAATCTTATAGCTAACGCTATCACACTTAATATCATCAATCTCATCTTCCATCTCATCGGTAATGTCGCTCATAGACATACCTACAAGAGATAGTGTATCATCAAGTCCATCAAGGGCAAAGGCATCGATTAGTGCATCTACATCGCCTTTTTCCATAGCCTTACAAAGCTTCTTAATAGGTGCTTCATAACCACCACCAAATACACAGCTTGCCAGATTCACAACTAATATAATAGCCACAATGGCAAGTACAACTGTAACACAAAAACCAATTAGGCGGTTCTTATCGCTCTTCAAGCTAGACACAAAACCTCCTACTGAGCCAGCACCTGCTGACTGCTTCGTTCCGTCAGGTGCATATCCTGTTGGCACATAACCTGTATCCGGCTGACCCCCATTCTCTTGCTCAACTGGCATAGGATTACCACATTTGGCACAGAACTTAACGCCATCTTCAACCTGTGCGCCACACTTACCACAAAATCTCATGTTCTTCTCCTCCAATTCTTATTTTCCTTCGTAGGTAATAACGCTGGACACATCATAGCCGGATAACTGCTCGGCTCCCTTTAGTCCCTTTAGTTCCATTAAAAATACGATCTTCACAACTTCACCGCCTAGCTGTTCTACCAGTCCGGTAATGGCTTTCGTCGTTCCGCCTGTGGCAATCAAATCGTCCACGATTACCACCTTCTGTCCCGGCTTAATGGCATCTTTGTGAATCTCAATCTCAGCAGAACCATATTCCAAATCATATTTACTAGAAATGGTTTCACAAGGAAGCTTTCCCTTCTTACGAACCGGTACAAAGGCTTTATGCATAGCATAGGCTACCGGTACGCCAAAAATAAATCCACGTGATTCCGGACCTAATACCACATCACACTCCACGTCCTTTAACACGTCTAGTATGGAATCGATTGCAAGGTGTAAACCATCTGCATCCTGTAAAATTGATGTGACATCTCTGAATATAATTCCCGGCTCCGGGAAATCCGGTATGCTTCTCACGTAATCTTTTAATTCTTTCATAATAGCTTCCTTCCTGAATTTAAACTATGGAACAATACAATTGTAACTAATTTTTTACCATTTTTCAACACATTTTTTACACAATTCGGCTATGTCAGTATCATTTTGTCTTGATTCTTTCAATCTGAATCTCTACATCTGTATATCCTCGATAAGTATGAATCCGTGGATAGTAAATAATACTTAAGCGAATCTTATTAGGGATTCCATTTAATGCCTTATCCACCTCTTGGCTTCCAAATTCTTCCGTCAACTGTGCCAACACCGCTTCACTATCTGCAAAATAAACACCATTCATAATACAGCCTGAGCCGTTTGCCACCTTAAGACGGATTACATTTTTCTGTTCTCCAAAGATTCGGATTCCAAGAACTGCAATATTTTTCTCAGCAAAGACAGGCCGCTCATTTCCTTTTCCAAAGGGTTCTAAAACATCTAACTGTTCCACCAGATCCTTGGATGCATATTCAAAGGGCATAGCCACATCAATCCAAATTTTCTGCACCAAATCCTCTGTACTTAACCTACAGTTACGATTTAAGGCTGTACGAAGCACATCA
>CAZLTS010000183.1:0-2973 GCA_964562495.1 uncultured Lachnospiraceae bacterium
TCATAATTTGGACTAGCTCCTAACAGAAGTCCCGGATATGCGAAAGCGTATCCGGGACTTTTGGGTTTATTAGGAAATTGCATTTCCTGGTATTTTAAATTTTTTAGCTAAGTTGTGTTAATGCTTTGATGTCAGGCGTGATTGTCATGGAGTAATTTGTGTGGTAAATAACAAATCCAGGTGCACCGCCGTTTGCTTTTTTTACGTGTTTTTTCTGGATATAATCGATATCTACTTTTTCCTGCTCCTGTCCTTTGGAGTAATAGGCAGCTAAGGCTGCAGCCTGTTCAAATACATGGTCGGGAATCTCTGTATCTGTTGTTTTTAATATAACATGAGAACCAGGAATTCCCTTGGCATGAAACCACCAGTCATTTCCAGTAGCAAACCGGAAGGTCAGCTCCTCATTTTGATAATTATTTTTTCCTACATATAGATGATAGCCGTCGCTTGTGACATAGTGGAGAGGCTTACTGATAATCTTTTCTTTCTTTATAGCCTTTCCTTTACGGTTTGTCTTTTTGTAGTGCGGCTTTATATAGCCGTAGGCAACTAATTCTTCTCTGATTTCCTTAATACTGTTTTCGTCCGGTGCCATGTCAAGGGCAGTGGCAATGGATTCTAAATGAGAAATGGAAGCCTTTGTTGTTTCTGTAATCTCGGTGAGTGCTTCGTAGGTACGCTTTAACTTCTGATACCGTTCAAAATATTTCTTCGCATTTTCAATGGGAGAAATGGAGCCATCCAGAGGAATAGTAATCATTTCATTTGTATAATAGTTTAATGCTTCCATTGTGTTAGAACCTGCAGGAACCTGATAGCCATAGGTTGTAATCAGCTCGCCATATACCTTGTATTTATCTCGCTTCTGGGTATCCTTTAGCTGGCGGCACTGCAAGTCATATTTCTTGTAATCCTTTTCCAGAGCAGTCTGCACAATCCGGCGCAGGTCAGCGGACTTATGGCGCATTCTTGTAAACTGTTCCCGTTTTGTATAATAGGTTTCCAAAAGAGCACTAATGGAATCATAGGCTTGTGCGTCATGGTTTTTGAAACTGTGAAGGGGCAGAGCACAGTATTCCACAGGCTCGTCCTGCTTATAGTAAATGACAGGCGTAAATGTGCCTGCTTTTAACGGAGCCAGATATTCTGCGAAAATGCGGTATAAATGCACCATATCATCTTTTTCCAGTTTGTTACAGCTAAAACGGCAATCCAGTGCGGCTAAATCGCAAATTTCATTGGCAACTGTGGGACTAATTCCTGTAAAATGGGTGTATAACATTTTATAAAGAGGCTGACTTGATTCTTTTAACAGTTCTACAAATTCCGCTTCTTTAATGGTAATAGGGGATACCTTCTTCATGGTATCTGGTATGAAGTAGGGGCGTCCGGGCAATACTTCCCGCACAGAACTCATAGAAGCGGACACATGCTTAATACTATCTATGATTGTGTGGGATTCCTCTTGAAAAATAATGTTACTGTGCTTTCCCATTAATTCAATGGTTAGAGTTTTCTGACATAAATCCCCTAGCTCATCATAATGGGAAATTTCAAAGTGGACAATCCGTTCCAAATCCGGCTGCCAGATTCTAACGATTCGTCCGTTTTGTATATGCTTACGAAGGAGCATACAGAAATTAGGTGCTGTAATGGGATTTTCCCATGTGCCTGTTGTTAAGTATAACAAAGGAAGGCTGGCGTTGGCAGAAAGCAGAAGCTTATATTGTTGCTTCTCTACCTTGATTGTCAGAATCAAGGTGTCTGCTTCCGGCTGGGCAATTTTGAATATACGGCCGTCCTTTAATTTATTTGATAATTCTGCTGTCAGAGCAGCAACTGTAATGCCATCAAAAGCCATAGTTACCTCCAAATTTTGAGTTCTCCCCCTATTCTAAGTAGAAAAAACCATTCCGTCAACTAAAATTTACGAGGAAAGCAATTGACGTGTTTCAATAATTGTTTTATAATTACTTCATATGCCAAAAAATCAAAGTTTGGAGGTGTCTGAAATGATAAAAAGTATGACAGGATTTGGAAGGTGGGAAGCCTTAGAAGGCAATGCCAAAATCCGTGTTGAAATCCGTTCTGTGAATCACAGGTATTTGGACCTAAACATTAAGATGCCCAAGAAGTTTGTGGCATATGAGAACGTATTTCGTACAATTGTAAAGCAGTACGTTTCCCGAGGCAAGGTAGATGTGTTTATTCACTATGAGGAGCTGGAAGGACATGACATTAATTTACAGTATAATGCTGTGCTTGCCCAGTCCTATTTAAGCATATTGGGAGAGATGAAACAGTCTATGCCCCAGGTTACAGATGATGTGACATTGACCAAGCTTGCTATGATGCCGGAGGTTATTCTTGCAAAGGAAGCAGAGCAGGACGCTGAAGAGAATCTGCCCGTTGTAAAGCAGGCACTGCATGAGGCAGGTGCTTTGTTTTTAGAAACAAGACAGCGGGAAGGGGAACAGTTAAAAGCGGACTTGTACGGAAAACTAGATGAAATGGAGAATTGTGTTACTTTTATTATACAGCGCAGTCCTCAGATTATCGAAGAATATAAGAATCGCATTACCCAGCGGATTGGTGAGCTGTTAGCAGATACGAAGCTTGATGAGAGCCGGATTGCTATGGAGGTTACCATGTTTGCTGACAAGGTGTGTGTGGATGAAGAATTGGTACGGCTAAAAAGCCATATTGCAACTATGCGGGAGACATTAGAGCATGGTGTAGATGTGGGACGAAAGCTGGATTTTATCGCCCAGGAGATGAATCGGGAGGCGAATACCATTCTTTCCAAATCCAACGATTTAGAGATTACCAATTGTGGTATTAATTTAAAAACCGTCATTGAAAAGGTGCGGGAACAGGTACAAAACGTAGAATAAAGGAGAATCTATGAAAGGCAGTATTATTGTAGTTTCAGGCTTTTCCGGTGCAGGTAAGGGAACAGTAATGAAACGC
>CAZLTS010000184.1:0-2960 GCA_964562495.1 uncultured Lachnospiraceae bacterium
ACATATCCACAGATGATTTTTTGAATCTGAGTCTATGCATCTGATACGGATACCGCTTAATTTTTCTGTTAAAGCATCAAAAATCTGCACACCATTTACGGTGTCAAGTATATCCAGTCCGCTGTCAGTTCCAACGTAAAGCAGACCATTCCAAAATTCCGAGGTATTTACAACCTTGCTGTCCACACCTATAGCACCATAGTAATCCGTTACCTCCGACTCACAGAGCTTCAGTACACCAAGTCTTGATGATGTAAACCAGAAATTACCCTGGTAGTCGATAGTCATATTATCTATGGAATTGTTAAACTGTCCTGTATTTACAGCGGAATAATTAAAGCTGCTATCCATATAGCCCACGCCATTATCCGCACATATAAACATACCGCCATCTTCCTGAAAATACACTGAATTTATGTCATTAAGCTCTCCGCATGAAAGTGTCTTTTTCTTGTTGAGATTTCCGGCAGAAACATCGTAAGTGATAATATGATTAGCAGATGTTCCAACATAGAGTGTACCATTTTCACCAAAGGTACATGTGGTAAACTGTTCCTGTCCGGTATCCAGATTCCTGTGTGCAAGAATTTCCTGGTTTTTAATTAAATATAAGGTTCCATTTGTATCTACCGCAGCCACCTGTCCGGAATTATCTGCAGTCAGGCTGCCGGCATAATTTATATCAAGCTGATTCAAAAGTGAAAGCCCGCCGTCTAAGCTTACAACCTGCATCTTGTCCGTGGTTCCCACATAATAATTTCCATCTGAACACTGCACTATGGACCGGACTGAATTAGATGGAAGTCCCATGGAATCATCAGCCACATCCACAATTTTCTCATCTACACATATGGAAAATCCGTTGTCATTGGTTCCTATCCACAGACGTCCCTCTCCGTCTACATAAAGACAGTTTACGTTCTTGATGGACTCGTATTCGTCAGACCAGCGAATCTCGCTTCCGTTGCATCTGTAAAGTCCGGCATAGGTTCCTATCCAGAGAATACCATCCTCAGTCTGTGCGATATCATTTGCCTCACCGCAGGGGAGACTATTGCTGCTGTTGTATATAGTCTGGACATACGAGGTAAATTCATAGTCCTTTTCAGCACCATCCAAAGTTGTTGCTGAGCTGTCAGCAGTGTCTTCTTCTACTGTTTCCTCAATTGCTGTTTCTTCTGCTGTTTCTTCTGCTGTTTCTTCGATTGCTTTTTCTTCAACTGCCTCACTGGTTACTTCTTCCGCTGTTATTCCGGTTGTCTCAGTATTTTCCGCAAATGCTTCGGTGCTAAATACTACGGACATTGCAGCCGCCACTGCAAGCACAGCCGCCACTGGTGCCTTGGTTTTAATTTTTTTATTTTTACTTTTTTTATTTTTTCTTATAACATCATATATTATGTACAAAATAGAGAGTGTCAGGGTTTTATCAAGAAAATCCAGATAAAACTCTCCGATAAAAAAGGACAAAAGCTTTGGGAAATTCTTCTCTCCCAGATAACCGATTACGCCATCGCCCCAGATATTTCCTGTCAAACCATCAGAAAATATAATATTAAGCACTGTTGAAATTGCTGTTGAAATTACTGCAAGTAAGGTGCTTACTGATGCAGTCCAAAAAAATGATTCCATGAACCTGCGCTTTGAAAACATGCCCACACATATACCTATGGAAATGCCTGTCAGCGCATATACATACGAAACGGGACTAAAGAAGCCATGAATTATGTTTCCCGCTATACCTACAACCGCGCCGCATACAGGACCAAGCTCATATGCCGCAACGACTGTTCCAAAGGAATCCATCCAAAGCGGAAGTGACAGCTTTTCAGCCATCACCTTTCCACCAAAATTTATAAAAATGCATACTGCAACCAAAATTACCAGCCTGAAAGTTTTTGCAACACTCTTTTTATCCATACTTAACCCCAAATTTGTCGTGACATAACCCACACGAATGCCGCCAGAAAAGCGACAACGTCAGTGGTCAGCTACAAAACTCACAGCACGTAAGCGAAACGAACATTGAATGTGCTGCATTACATTAAATTTATTTTTTGAGTACGTACAATCAAGCATCACCTAGCAAGCAATATCTGTTACCCGGTTACATTGTAACAAAAATTAAGTTTTATTACAAGGGCATAATACGTCAGGCTTTTTACTAAAATCCGCAAAAAAGTCCAATGGTGTGAACTATAAATGCAACCAGCCACGCAATCAGACACTGGAGGATGACTACAGAAACAGCCCATTTACCGCCAAGCTCCCGCTTCACTGAGGTTATGGCAGCAACGCATGGTGTGTAGAGCAGCGTGAATACAAGAAAAACCACTGCTGCAAGGGGTGAGAATATTCCTGAAATTGCATCTGTAGTTCCACCCATAAGCACAGTCAGGGTACTTACAACACTCTCCTTTGCCATAAATCCGGTAATAAGGGCAGTTGACACCCTCCAGTCATCAAAGCCAAGGGGCCTAAAGACTGGTGCGATTACTCCGCCGATTGCTGCAAGCATACTGTTTCTCGAATCCTCCACCAGATTCATATGTATGTCAAAGCTTTGTAAAAACCAGATTACAATAGTTGCCATAAATATAACGGTAAAGGCTCTTGTCAGGAAATCCTTTGCCTTATCCCACATAAGCCGAAGCACATTTTTTGCACCTGGAATACGGTAATTCGGCAGCTCCATAACAAAGGGTACAGGCTCGCCCTTAAACCTTGTGTGGTCCAGAATAATTGCATATATAATGCCCACTATAATTCCGGTAAAATACAGTGCCGTCATTACAAGTGCCCCCTGATTTTTAAAAAATGCAGCTACAAACAGACTGTATATGGGTATTTTCGCTGAACAGCTCATAAACGGAGTCAGCATAATTGTCATTTTCCTGTCTCTTTCAGATGGCAGGGTTCTGGTTGACATAATTGCAGGAACCGAGCATCCAAAGCCAATC
>CAZLTS010000185.1:0-2931 GCA_964562495.1 uncultured Lachnospiraceae bacterium
ACCTCCCTTGCCCTGGAAATGCCCTATTTTGCGAGGGATTTAGGCAGTTTCTTGGTGTATGGTTTTAGGTGGTTGCAGGGCAAATCGTGGCAGAATTTATCATGATATTTTTATGCATATAATCACAAAATTATTATTTACATCCGCAACCAATCCCTGGTTTTTTCCAAAACATCTTTTAAAATCTTTATACTTTCCACACAATTTCCTGTTTCCAGCGAATGATTTGCATTTTCATATACATACATAGGGATATCCTGTTGTTGTGCATAAGCAAGCACCTTTTCTACGTCACTCCATGGATCTGCAGTTCCAATAAAGCCACAGCTATTTTGGGGTGCATGGGTAAAGGTCAACTCCAGCGGTGTATAAAATACGTGCTTCACATTCTTTAATCCATGCTGATTGGCATATGCACTGGCAACCACAGTTCCGATACTCTTCGAGATAAACACTATTTCCTCCCACTGAGACCAATCCATATGAGCAAGCTGCTTTTCGGCCTGTAATAAAAGATGCCGGGATACCGCTTCGATTTTCTGTGCATCTCCTCGAATGTTATCACCGGTATAACTGTACACTACATTCTTATATTCGTCATATCCCAACTCACATACCAAAGCCCTACCATAGTACATAAGGGGCTTATCACAATGGTATCCGATTCCTGGGAAAAATACTGCTATTTTCGACATTGCTTTCCTCCACGCTATAATATAATCTTCAAATCAGCTCCACTGCCTTTATAGACTCCTGCTCCACTGGTAGTGACTCCCCACTCTACCTTTAAGGTGTTATTGCTTTAACAATTTCTTAACCCCCGTTATATGAGCCCTCCTGACTACTCTTTGTTTAATAATATTTACTACCGCAGCAATAAACCCAACAGCTATCGTAATAAGAAATAAGTAAACGAAAAACTTTCCGTATGTATCCTGTGTTGTTAAATAACTAACTAAATATTCTTGATACTCTTCTTTTATATCACTGCTAAGTTCTGTTGCAATGCCTACTAATACACCCCACCCGTCACTTTTTACTTCGTTGTTAAGCTGTAAATACCGAACAATAAGACCGACTACAGATATAATCCAGCCCCATCTTAAGCGTTTGTTCAACTTATCATACGCTTTTTGTATCTTGTCCTGTTTACTATATAATGTTTCACTACCACAATGAGCACACACAGTTCCAGTTGTAGGCTGTCCACAACTACAACAAAAATTATCATATTTATACAGTTTGTCATTCATTTTTGCATCAACTTTTGCTGCTGCTTTAATTAAACGTATAAGCCCTATCCAAAAAACCACACATAAAGCAAAAGCACCTATCCCCAAAATCGTATCCGACATTTCTTAATCCTCCTACTACTATATATTTATGGTTAATCTCCCTTACAGCCAGTAAGGAATTACCCATCTTGTTGCTTAAGCTGTTAGAATGATAAGAGCAATCGGTATAGCGGAAACCTCCCTGGGCTTCACGCCCGTAAAATAGTCTGCTAACCAGCTCCTCATTCGCAGCGTTCGTTTTATGCAGGTTGAGCCGCTTTTAGGGCGCGTTCGTGTCACACCACAGTAGATTGAATGGGCAATGAGTAAAACTGGCACTGACCAATTGCAATACAAAAGAAGGAGTGACATTTTATGAACATGAACGCAGTAGGTATTGATGTTTCCAAACGAAAAAGCACGGTAGCAATCCTCCGTCCCGGTGGGAAGGCTGTTGTAAGACCCTTTGACGTCCCTCATCTGTCCGCAGATTTTCAGTCCCTGATAAACCAGCTCAGGGAGCTTGATGGCGAAACACGCATCGTCATGGAATGTACCGGCCGTTACTATGAACCTGTAGCCCGTGAGTTCTCCCATGCGGGCTTTTTCGTAAGCGCTGTGAATCCCCAGATCATCCGTAACTTCCAGGGGCAGGACAACCCTCTCCGCAAAGTAAAGACCGATAAGGCCGATTCTGTAAAAATCGCACGGTACACTCTTGACAGCTGGGATAAACTGAAACAATATACTCTTATGGATGAATTACGTTCCCAACTAAAAACCATGAACCGCCAGTTTGATTTCTACATGAAACATAAAACTGCCATGAAAAACAATCTGATCGGTCTCATTGATCAGACCTATCCCGGTGCCAACACCTATTTTGACAGCCCTACCCGCGAGGACGGCAGCCAGAAATGGGTGGATTTTCTTGATACCTACTGGCATGTGGATTGTGTCCGTAAGATGTCCCTTAACGCCTTTACAGATCACTATCAGAAGTGGTGCGGCCGCAAGAAGTACAACTTCAGCAAGTCTAAGGCTGAAGAAATCTATGGAAAAGCGAAGGAGCTTATTCCTGTACTTCCAAAGGACAGCTTTACCAAACGCATCATCAAACAGGCGATAGAACAATTAAACACCGCATCGCAGACCGTTGAACAACTACGTTCTCTTATGAATGAAACGGCTTCCAGACTGCCGGAATACCCGGTTGTCATGGCAATGAAAGGGGTAGGTCCGTCTCTCGGTCCTCAACTCATGGCCGAGATTGGAGATGTGACACGTTTCACTCACAAAGGAGCTATCACAGCATTTGCCGGTGTAGACCCCGGCGTAAATGACTCCGGGGATTATTCCCAGAAAAGCGTACACGCTTCCAAGCATGGCTCGCCAGTGCTGCGCAAAACTTTGTTTCAGGTCATGGATGTACTGATCAAAACCAAACCGGATGATGCTGTTTATCTGTTCATGGACAAGAAACGTGCGCAGGGCAAGCCCTATTACGTCTATATGACCGCAGGCGCCAATAAGTTTTTGCGTATTTACTACGGAAGAGTGAAAGAATATCTTGCCGCTCTTCCTGCATCAGACTAATTATCTCATAACTTTCTCTCAGACCGGCATACTCTGGCGGTCTTATTGTTGTACCCACTTT
>CAZLTS010000186.1:0-2924 GCA_964562495.1 uncultured Lachnospiraceae bacterium
GTTTTGGTTTATTCTGCTTCTGTTTCTTCTGCAGTTGTATCCTCTTCTGTACTATCTGTATCCGTTGCTTCTGTTTCTTCCTCTGTTGTCTCAGGATCTGCTACAACAGTTGCTTCATCAGAAATCAGCTTAAACACCTTATTGGATAAGATACTGTATTCGATTTCGTCTTTACCATAAATAGATTCCAATTCTTCTACAGAATCTACTGTCTGCTGTGTCGCATAGATAGCAGCCTGTGTGTTATAATCATCATCACTGATTGTCCAGCCTTCCTTCTCTGCAATGGCTGTAATAACCATCTTCTCCTTAGTAGAAGACTGTGCAGACTCTAAAATCTGCTCATTCCAATCGTCCTCGGTCATGCTTACTGCTTCTAAATAATCATCAATCGTGTAACCTGTAGAGTAGTAAATCTGATATTCCATATAGCTGGAAATCTGGCTCTGCATCTCTTCTAAGTCGTCCTGGTCATACTCTTCTACTTCTACACTCTCCAGATAATCACTCCATACTGCGTTAATAATCTGATTCAAACGTAAACGATCCGCAATGTAATCCTTAAACTCGTCTACTGTAGTACACTCTGTATAGCCAAAATACTCCTGTACAAATGCGTCATCTACTGTAGGAATGACTTCCTCAGATACGCTGTTAATAACAATATCAAAAGTAGCATCTTTACCTGCTAAGTCTTCATTTACTGTATATGTCTCAGGGAATGTTACTTCGATGGTAAATTCCTGTCCTTTCTTGTGTCCAATCAACTGGTCTTCAAATCCATCAATAAATGTGCCGGAACCAATTTCCAAATCGTAACCTGTAGCAGAACCACCGTCAAATTCTTCACCATCTACTTTACCGGTGTAATCAATATTAACCGTATCACCAGACTTAATCTTGCCCTTCTTCTCCTTCATAGTAGCATTATCTTCTGCTGCCTGATCAATCTGCTCCTGAATGGCATCATCTGTAACTTCTACAACAGATTCATACACTTCTAGTCCCTTGTACTCAGGCAGTTCCTTTAACTTACCTCCTGAGCTGGCTGTACTTGAGCTGTCATCAGAGCTGCCACAACCTGTAAACATCGCACCTACCATGCCTAAGCAAAGGAAAGCTGCAACTAACTTTTTCTTAATCATCTCTTTTCATACCTTTCTGTATTTAGTAAACTAGGGCTATGATAACACATTTTCCCCCTTGTGAAAAGGCATTTTCCAAATTTCACATACTTTTCACTTTAACCACAAAATCAAAAAAATATTAGAAATAAGGTACAAAATCTACTTTTAAGCTGCTCTTAGGAAACATGTGCGCATACAGTGCCAAAAAATAATCGTCTGTCATGCTTGCCAGATAGTCTACTACGATTTGATTCTTCTCTGTTTCCTCATAAGGCACCGTTTGATTGTAGTAACCTCTTTGCTGATTCACGAATGCAATGTGGTGTTTATAAATGATGCCATTTTCATCACCATTTTCCAGCTGCTTTAGCAGGACATGGTAAAGTTGTTCAAACATAGGGGCAATTACTTCTTTATATAAGCCGTCTACTTTTTCATTTTTATAGATGTAGGCATAGTTTTCCTTCTTGCCATTTTTTAAATCCTGATAGTAGATTTCATCCATTAAAATGTAGTTCTGATTGTAGCTTTTTTCTATAATATTCACTGTCAGGTTGTTTACGATTTCCGCATTGGTTTCTCCCATCTCAGTTTTCTTAAATACATCCTCACTCTCTAGCAGTCCCGCCTTAACCGCATCCTGTCTGTCCTTGCCCAGATAGGCAATCATATCTGAAATACGCACAACGCAAGCCTCTAATGTTTAAGGCACCAATCTGCAAATGGCCTGTTGGTCTGTGTAACATTCCTCTACTCGCTTATCATAGGCAGTAAAATCCATGTAGGAAACCGGGCGGTACTCTTTCTGTTCAAACTCACCGTTATGACACAGTATACCATCTAAGGTCTGCAGGCTGATGTTACGGGCAAATATCTCATCCAGCACCCGGACACTGTGGACGTTATGATTAAAATATCGGCCTGTATGTCCATAATACAAGTCATTTAAAATCCGTTCACCTGCATGGCCGAAGGGTGTGTGACCAATATCGTGACCTAAGGCAATGGCTTCAATCAGGTCCTCATTTAGTCCTAGTACCCGGCCAATATTTCTGGCAATCCGCGCCACAAGTTGTACATGCAGTGCTCTTCTGGAAATATCATCGTTTTGATAGAAAGAAAACACCTGCGTCTTGTCTGTATAACGGTTATAATATGGACTGTGGATAATTTTCTCCACATCTCGCACGAAAGCCGGGCGCCACAGATTGGCACGATCCCGTTCCTGCCGCCGGACTACGTCTGTGTCCTTGCAAGCGTAGGGACTCTTCCAGCCCTTGCGCTGATTCTCTGCGATAATTTCCTGTAATTCTTTTGATAATTTATGATAGTGTACACCCATGATTTTATCCTCATCTGTTATTTTCTCGTATCATTGTCGTTTAATGATTATCTTAACATAGTGATGACGTATATACAAGTAATGCTTTGCATTTCCCCACAAGCCATGCTCCATCTCGAAATGCTCCGCATTTCCCCTCAAGCCATGCTCCATCTCGAAATGCTCCGCATTTCTCGCTGGACGGCTGGCGCCGTATAATAAAAGAAAAGGTCACGTCTCTCGGAGAGCGAGCTCTCCAGAGGCATGACCTTTTCTTTTATTGCATGGCTTGTGGCTTAGCCAAAGTATCTCTTTAATAAACCTGCGAATGCTTTTCCGTGGCGTGCTTCGTCGCGTGCCATCTCATGTACGGTGTCATGGATTGCGTCTAAGTTTGCTGCTTTTGCTCTCTTAGCTAAATCTGTCTTACCTGCTGTAGCGCCGTTTTCAGCTGCTACTCTTAACTCTAGGTTCTT
>CAZLTS010000187.1:0-2914 GCA_964562495.1 uncultured Lachnospiraceae bacterium
TAGGTGTCACTTATAAAAATAATATGATTACTGTAACGGGCTTTAGTCTTCCGAATACATCGCAAAGCTATGAAGTTATTTTTACAGGTAAGCAACTTGGATTGGGTGATAAATATACAGATAGCGCAGGTAATGAGCAAACTGTGACGGAAATAAGGAATAAGTCGCAGGTAGGTTATAAAGAAACTTCTAAGGATACAGGAGCTTCATCAACTAAGGGAAATTCAATTGCTCGTGTGGAGAAGCTTTCCAATACGGTTGAAACCGATGAGATACATCTATATTTGCAGGTTGACAAAGAAATTCCGGAAAGCGACCCAACACAGTCATTTTTGTTTAAGATAACCTATTATGAAAATGAAGCTGCCCTAAAGGCTGCTGAAACAACTGGAACAGCTTCTGGTAATGGTCAGAGCAGTGATATCAGCTACGTAAGCATAAACTGTACCAATCAGGTGAAAGATGCTGATGGAAAAACAACAGCTTATACAGGCAGTCAAGTGGTTCAGTGTGACAAGCGGGGAATCTATGTGGTTGAAGAAGTGACAGACTGGTCAGCGACGGACTACGATTTGGCTAATACCACAGCGCAACGTCAGAAGCTTACACTGTATCTTAACACTACAGGCAGTTCCTCGACGTCTAGTTCCGCAAATACCTTGGCAATCAAAACCATCGTTGGAACGAAGCTTTACGAGCTTGCTTCGTATACAGTCAAATTTAAGAACACCCCAAGTGAATATGCCTACTTGTCAGGTCAGGCATATGCTAAGAATGCAATTGAATAAACGAAAGTTTAAAGAGTGCACACTAAATGTGTATAGCCAGGATTGACAATACACATTTAGTGTGTACAATTATTATAAGGAGTGAATCGAAATGAAACAGGTTTATCCAACATTTATATTAAATACGAGAGATGCCTCAGCCCATTCATTTTTGGTCTGTGTACCAGATATGGATATTCTGACAGAAGGTGATTCGTTTGCAGATGCCATTGAAATGGCAAGAGATGCCATTGGCTTGGCTGGTGTATCTATGGAAGATAGTGACATTCCATTGCCAGAACCATCTGAACAGGATGTCGCATTGGAGAAGGTTCAGAAATATGCTGAAGATGTTGATTTTAAAAATGGTATTGTAACTTATGTTGATGTCGATTTTAGTGAATATAGAAAGAAAGTCGACACAAAAACGGTAAGACGTAATGTGGCATTACCTAGCTGGCTAAATTATGAAGCTGAGCATGCTGGAATTAATGTATCACGTGTATTACAGGATGCCTTGATGAAAACATTAAAATTAAAAAGGAAAATGTAATAATAATTTTTCAAAGCTTAAAGAAAAAGCAAAAAAAGACTTGAAAATCCCCTGAAGTAAGTATATAATACTATGTGTTTGTGCTTCCATGGCTCAGTTGGTAGAGCGATTGATTCGTAATCAATAGGTCAGGGGTTCAAGTCCCCTTGGAAGCTTTCGTACCTAGCGTTCGCTACTGCGAGAATATCGCATTGCGGGCGCTATATTTCTTTAAAGATGAATACGAGAAAGGTAAGAGCGATGAACATAATTGTTGTTGGGTGTGGCAAAGTTGGCATGACCATTGTAGAACAGATTAGTGGGGAGAATCACGATATTACTGTTATTGAACGGAATTCCAAGAAGGTGGAACTGGTCGCCAGTAAGTATGATGTTATCGGTGTGACCGGAGATGGTGCCAGTTACAGTGTACAGATGGAAGCAGGCGTGGAGGAAGCAGATTTACTAATAGCAGTAACCGGTTCAGATGAGTTGAACCTGCTATGTTGTTTATTTGCCAAGAAGGCTGGTAACTGCAAGACTATTGCCAGAGTACGGAACCCTATTTACAATAAGGACATTCACTATATTAAAGAAGAATTAGGTCTGTCCATGGTTATTAATCCGGAATTTGCGGCAGCTACAGAGATTGCCAGACTGTTACGTTTCCCATCTGCTACGAAGGTGGATACCTTTGCCAAGGGACGTGCGGAGATGGTGCATTTTCGTGTGCTTCCAGAGCATAAGATTTGCAACCTGTCCCTAAGTGAAGTGCGTAGCCGTTTTAAATATGATATTTTAGTGTGTGCTGTAGAGCGCGAGGGAGAGGTGATAATCCCTGGTGGTAATTTTGTTGTCCATGCGGAGGATATTTTATCTATTATTGCGAATCCCCTAAATACAAACAATTTCTTAGAACGCATTGGTGCCGACACCCATAAGGTAAAAGATGTTATGGTAATTGGCGGCGGTAAGATTACCTATTATCTGGCTTTACAGATTCAGAACATGGGCATTAAAATGCGTATTATTGAGAATAATATTAGTCGTTGTGAGGAATTAAGTGAGAATTTCCCGAAAGCCTTGATTATCCATGGGGATGGAACGGACAAGGAATTGCTTATGGAAGAAGGGCTTGCCAAGACAGAGGCATTTGTGCCGCTGACGGATATTGATGAGGAAAATATTTTGCTTGCCCTGTACGCAAAGCGGGAGAGTAAGGCAAAATCTATTGTTAAGATTAATAATGCTACATTTAATGAGGTGTTCCAGGAGCTGGATGCTGGCCGAGTAATCGATCCTAAGCGAATTACTGCTAACAGAATTATTAAATATGTTCGTAGTATGCGCAATCATCAGTCAGAGGATCAGATTGTAACCCTATGTAAGATTATTAATGATCAGGCAGAAGCGATTGAGTTTTTAGTGGAGGCGGACTGTCCATTAATCGGTAGGAAGATTAAAGCAATGGAGCTTAAGAAGAATCTGCTGATTGGCTGTATTACCAGAAAAGCAAAAGCCTTCATCCCTAGTGGTGATGATTGCTTTGAAGCCGGTGATTCTGTTGTTATTGTAACCATTAACAATCGTCTGGAAAGAATTACGGATATATTAA
>CAZLTS010000188.1:0-2913 GCA_964562495.1 uncultured Lachnospiraceae bacterium
AACGCACAGGGATTTTCTATATTTATATTTCCAATTTTCACACTTTTCTCCATTCCGCAAACGCTTGACGCCTGGAAGCTTAGCAACGCCCAATATTAAATCTGGTTCTGTTCCATACCTATGGTGCGTTCATAAATTAAACGCAGTCCCTTTAAAGTCAGATTCGGGTCTAGCACATCGATACGGTCTGTTTCTTTTGCAATAATCTTAGCCACACCGCCGGTTGCAACAACCCGCAGATTCTCAATGCCTGCTTCCTGCTTCACCCGGTCAATAATGTATTCTGTCTGTCCTATGTATCCATACACAAGACCTGCCTGCATACTGGTAACCGTATCTTTTCCCAGAATGGATTCTGGTTTCTTAATCTCAATTTCCGGAAGCTTGGCTGTATCCTGCCACAATGCTTTCGCACAGATACGAAGTCCCGGTGATGTAATAGCAGCCTCAAAGCAGCCGTCCTCTGACACCAAATCATAGGTGGTTGCCGTACCGAAATCAATCACCATAACCGGACCTCCATACAGATAATAAGCACCGGCTGCATCTACAATACGGTCTGCTCCTACTTCCGAAGGATTATCTGTACAAATCTGAATGCCACTGTCCGTACCTTGTCCCACCTGCATGGGATACTTGCCAAACAGCTTCATAAATCCATTATTTAGAGAATGCATAATATTCGGTACTACAGAAGAAACGATTACATCCTTAATCTGATACAGCTCAATTCCTGCCTGAGCCAACAGTCCCTGAATGACAAAGCTATATTCATCTGAAGTACGTGGTGTCTTCGTTGTCATACGAAAGCTGCAGGTCAGGTCATCTCCTCGAAACACACCAAATGTAATATTCGTATTTCCCACATCTACTACTAACAGCATATAAACTCCTTCCAGAACTGTTCTAAAGCATCAAACAGCTCCTGCTTTTCTACCTGCAGCTGCTTAATCTTAAGTGCTGCTCCGATTTCATCATATAATAAGTCCTCTTCTTCGCTTTCTGTAACCAGCTTAAGACTTCCAGCCTCATCGAATACAAGCGTCAGCACGCCGCCTACGTCTTCTGTAAACAGCACACACATAATCTGCAGCTCGTCCTTTATCTGCTGAGGCAGCTTATGAAAAACCGGGTTAAAATAATACTTTTGTTCATATGCGCTGGCACCGCACATTACATTTTTTTCATCAAACATAGCCATATACACCTCTTACGGATACCTCTCCGGACATTACTGTCCGCATGGTTTTATCCTCTAATTCTACAAGTAATTCTCCATCTTCATTAATGCCTCTGGCAATTCCCCGGAACTTGGTTTTTCCCTGCTCAATCAGCACTACATTATCTTTATTTACAAGACGTTTTGTATAGATGTCAAGCATACTGCTCATGTCCTGTGTTTCTATAAACAGGCTGTAATATTTTGCAAAGCATCTTGTAATCTGTTCCACCAAACTTGCCCGGGATACAGTTTGTCCAGATTGTATTTTTAAAGAAGTGGCTGTTTTGGCAATCTCCTCTGGAAAGCTTTCCATATTTACATTAATGCCAATTCCCACTTCAATATGACTAATTTGATCCGGTTCTGCTGACATTTCTGTTAAAATGCCGCATACCTTTTTCCCATCTATAACCACATCATTGGGCCATTTAATCTGACTTTCTAATCCGGTAACCTCATCAATTGCCTCTGCCACTGCCAGTCCTGCTACCAGAGTAAGGACAGATGCCTTGGCCGGCGTAATATCCGGCTGTAAGCAATAGGTCATAAAAATGCCTGTATTTCTGGGAGAAACCCAGCTTCTGCCTCTTCTTCCTCTGCCACCGGTCTGTTCCTCACACAGCACTAAAAATGGCGTTTCGTGTCCATTTTCAGCCAATTCCTTCGCCGTTTTATTGGTGGATTCAATAGAATCATATCCATATACTTCCGCTAAAAAAGGGAAATCCATTAATCGGCTTCCCACTTCCCATGCTGCCACACTGTCGGGGCAATGCTTTAACACATAGCCCTTATTGGTTGTAGCCTCTATTTCATAACCAGCTTCCTTTAACTGATTCATATTTTTCCAAATCGCTGTACGTGACACACCCAAACGGTCACATAACTCCTGTCCTGACACTGCAGCTTCTGCTGTACGCAGTGCATATAACAGTTCTTTTTTCATAGATTTTAAAACTCCAATCTCTACCTTATCTGGTTCCCATCCATACGATTATACTAATAATTACTAAAAATACACAAACCGTAAAATTTAAAATTGTTTTGACTACTTCTTTACGAAAAATGCTTTTGATTCCAATACTTGCTGACATGCAGCCGGAAAGCAGAAAGATAACGGCGGTCCAGCCCATATGTGCCTTAAAATCCATAAACACGAATACTGCTGCCAAAATGGTAGCCAGCCCGAAAAATATGGTGGCTGAATCCACTGCAATCTGTCCATAATTTAAAAATCTTCTCCGCCTTCCTTTAGCCATGTCATCCTCCATCTGTCTTACGACAGCTTTATTTTACTTCATTCTTATCCTTTGCAACGGTCTCTGCCAGTGCTGTCAGTGTACCTGCCAGTCCCTGAATCTCAGATGGGATAATAATCTTCGTTGCCTTACCATCTGCTGCCTTCGTAAACGCTTCCAAACTCTTTAACTGGATTACAGCTGAATCTGCCCCAGCTTCCTTAATGGCACGAATACCATCTGCTGTAGCCTGCTGTACCTTTAAAATAGCCTCAGCCTCACCTTCTGCCTCTCGAATCATCTTCTCCTTCTGTGCCTCTGCACGTAAGATGGCAGCCTGCTTCTCAGCTTCTGCATCCAGGATAGCGGATTCCTTCTTACCTTCTGCTACTAAGATGGCTGACTTTTTCTCACCCTCTGCAATGAGAATAGCTTCACGTCTTTCACGTTCTG
>CAZLTS010000189.1:0-2908 GCA_964562495.1 uncultured Lachnospiraceae bacterium
GAATCACACCATTACAGGAACCAGTTATTTAGAGCCTTTAATTCCATTTCGTGGAAATCAACTGTTTCGAAGGCTGTTTCGAGTAAGCCTGCGTAAAATTAAACACTAGTACTTGCAAATGCAGTCACAATATGCTATGATTACAGAAAACATTTGTTCGAGGTGTGCGTTGAAAAAAAGAGACTGGATCGTGGGAAGCCTTTTGATTGTGCTTGCAGTGGCTGGGATTCTTATTTACTGCCTGCACCCGGTAGAGGGTACAGGCAGTTTTGCTGCAATTTATCAGGATGGCGTTTTAATAGAGAAATTAGATATGGGAGATGAGCAAAGCACTCGTATCCTTTATAATGATGGATATAATGTAATTGAGATTACTGATGGTAATGTGTCGGTATCGGAGGCTTCCTGCCCGGACGAATTATGTATGAAACAGGGAACGATATCCCAGATTGGAGCGCAGATTGTGTGCCTGCCTAATCGCCTGGTGGTTCGTATTGAGAGTGAACAGGAAACCCCTTCCGTAGACGGTATTGTACAGTGAGGTGTATATGAAACGAATAGTATTTGTAGGTTTATTTGCGGCCTTTGCAGTTATATTAAGCTATATAGAAGCCATAATTCCCGTTCCCTTTTACATACCTGGTGCGAAGCTTGGAATTGCCAATCTGGCTGTGCTTATGGTGTTGTATCTGTATGACTGGCAAACGGCAGTGTTTACGCAGATTGTGCGACTTTTGATTATGGCATTATTATTTGGTAATTTATTTTCCTTTGCCTTTAGTCTGGCAGGGGCAGTCGTCAGCCTGTTGGCTATGGTTTTGCTTTACAAGCTGCGTTTTCACGTTATTATTGTAAGCGCAGCAGGTGGTATTTTTCATAATGTTGGACAATTAATCGTGGCTGGACTTCTGGTAGGCTGGCAAACAGCATTCTATTATGCACCGATTTTGCTGGCTGCTGGTGTTGTTTCCGGTGTTGTGATTGGAATTGTTGCCAGGATTATAAACAGCAGATTAAAACCGGTATTGTCATAGGACATGCCAGATACGGAATTGAGAATCGTGTGAAAAGCACACTGTGGAATGGAGATTAGCATGATAGCATTTATAAAAGGGACTGTTGCCGGAATTGGTAAGGAACAGGTTATTTTAGACAATCAAGGTATAGGCTATGGTATTTATGTGCCACAGACTGTATTGGAACAGATTCCCCAGAATGGGGAAGAGGTGAAACTTTATACTTATATGTATGTACGGGAAGATGCTATGCAGCTATTTGGCTTTTTACGACAGGAGGATAAGGAAATCTTTAAACTGCTTCTGGGGGTTAGTGGAATCGGACCTAAGGGAGCACTTGGAATTTTGTCTACGATATCGCCGGACGATTTGCGATTTGCGGTATTGGCAGGAGACGCGAAGGTGATTTCCAAAGCACCGGGTATTGGCAGTAAGACGGCACAGAAGGTTATTATTGAATTAAAGGATAAGCTAAAAATAGAAGATGCATGGGAGCTGGCAGCGCAGAGTGCTTCTGCAGCATCGGCGGTTACTACAGCGGTGAAACAGGATGCCATTGAAGCATTAACTGCACTGGGATATGGAACTACGCAGGCGGCGAAGGCTGTTTCTATGGTAGAGATTACGGAAACCATGCAGGTAGAAGATGTGCTGAAGCAGGCATTGAGAAATATAAGTAAGGTGTAGATTTTAGATGGAAAAGAGAACGATTACAACCACATTTACAGAAGAAGATATTGAGGTAGAGTCTCATTTACGTCCTCAACTGTTGAAGGATTATATTGGACAGGAACGGGCCAAGGCGAATTTAAAGATTTACATAGAGGCGGCTAAGAGCAGAAAGGAACCGCTTGACCATGTGCTTTTATATGGACCACCAGGACTAGGTAAGACGACTTTGGCCGGTATTATTGCCAATGAGATGGGTGTGAATATGAAGGTGACAAGTGGACCTGCTATAGAGAAACCGGGAGATATGGCTTCTGTACTGAATAATCTGGCAGAAGGAGACGTTTTGTTCGTAGACGAGATTCACCGATTAAACCGACAGGTGGAAGAAGTACTGTATCCGGCTATGGAGGATTATGTCATTGATATTATGATTGGTAAGGGACAGGCGGCGCGTTCCATTCGCTTGGATTTACCTAAGTTTACGTTGGTGGGTGCTACCACAAGGGCAGGACTTTTGACTGCACCGCTTCGAGACCGCTTCGGCGTGGTACATCGTCTGGAGTATTATACGCCAGAGGAATTAGAGACTATTATCATTCGCTCTGCGCAGGTGTTAAATGTGGAGATTGAACCAGCGGGTGCGGCACTTTTGGCACAATGTTCCAGAGGAACCCCCCGTCTGGCAAACCGCCTGTTAAAGCGTGTGCGGGATTTTGCTCAGGTGATGTACGGCGGAGTCATCAGTTTAGATGTGGTGAATTATGCATTGAATCTGTTGGAGGTTGATCGACTGGGATTAGACCAGGGAGATCGTAATATTTTGCAGATTATGATAGAGAAGTTTGGTGGCGGTCCTGTAGGATTAGATACGCTGGCGGCGGCACTGGGAGAAGATGCTGGCACGTTGGAAGAGGTTTATGAGCCGTATCTGATACAGAATGGACTAATCCAGAGAACCCCAAGAGGAAGGGTCGTAACTCCACTTTGCTACAAGCATTTGGGGTTGCCGGTGAAATAATGCTTGTCTTTCAAGGCGATTGGGGCTATAATAATCCATAATGATAAAAATCCAAGGATTTCATTGTTGGAGACTGGAGGGCAAAAGATGTCATCAAAGAATACCACAGAGGTTATTATCGATGGTAAGATTTATACACTGAGTGGATATGAAAGTGAAGCATACCTGCAGAAGGTTGGTGCTTATATTAATGAGAAGATTG
>CAZLTS010000190.1:0-2864 GCA_964562495.1 uncultured Lachnospiraceae bacterium
CAAGGCTATGGGTTATAAGGCGGCGGAAAATGCCTATCAGAATATGTTTGAACAGGGAAATTATGGTGCAGGCACCGGTGCAAGTGTTGGGAAACTTTGCGGTATGGAAAGAGCTGTTAAGACTGGATTAGGAGCGTATGCTGTACAGATAGACGATTTGAAGGTTGGAGCAGTTGTAGCAGTTAATGCACTGGGAGATATATTTGATTATGACAGTGGTAAAATGATTGCCGGACTTCTGGATGAGGAAGGAAAGGCATTTGCTAATTCGGAAAATGAGATGTATAAGCTTTATAAGCCTGAGACGAATCTGTTTGTAGGAAACACCACAATTGGCACTATTATAACAAATGGCAAATTCAATAAAACACAAATGAATAAAATAGCAGCTATGAGTCACAATGGGTATTCTAGGACAATACGTCCGGTAAATACCTCGGCAGACGGCGACAGTATATATGCCATGTCGGTTGGAGATGTCAGTGCAAATGTTGACATGGTGGGAACATTGGGAGCTATGGTAATGGGAAAGGCAATTAGAAATGCCGTCATAAATAGCCAGGATGCATATGGACTAAAGGCTGGAGTCAATTATTGGAAAGATTAGGATTGCTTTAAAAGAAGGGGATACAAAATGTACAGAAAAAATAAAACAGCTGTTTTCAATGTGATATTGGCGCTTCTTCTAAGTAGTATCTTGATAGTGGGATGTGACGTAAGCAACGATAGCAGTGAGACTACAGCAGGAGACAGGCAGACTCAAACAGAAGCTGTTACGCAGCAGCTGGATTTATCTCAGATTCCAGAATATAGTGAGGAAGCCTATGTTGAACTTTCTGATAATGTACCGGATTTTACAGATTCAGATTTAACAACGGAAGCCTTTGAAACATACAGTGAACTGGATTCTTTAGGCAGATGCGGTGTGGCTTATGCCAATATCTGCAAAGAGATTATGCCAACAGAGGAACGGGGGAAAATCGGACAGATTAAACCATCCGGCTGGCATACTGTTAAATATGATGTGATTGAAGACCGCTATTTATATAATCGTTGTCATTTAATCGGCTACCAGTTGGCGGGAGAAAATGCCAATGAGAAAAATCTGATTACAGGAACCAGATATTTAAATACAATAGGTATGCTGCCTTTTGAAAATATGGTGGCAGATTACGTAAATGAAACAGACAACCATGTACTATACCGGGTTACACCAGTGTTTGAAGGCGATAATCTGGTAGCCTCCGGTGTGGAAATGGAAGCTTTGTCAGTAGAGGACAACGGCGCCGGTGTGTGTTTTCATGTATTTGTATATAATGTGCAGCCTGGCATAGATATCGATTATGCAACAGGAGATAGCGCCTTGGCAGACGGTGCAGTTACAGAAACAACTACCCAGACACCAACAACAAAAGAGGCTGTTAGTTCTACCTATATTGCCAATACAAATACGAAGAAGTTTCACAGACCTGCCTGTTCCAGCGTGAAACGGATGGCCGATAAGAATAAAATGGAATATACGGGAAATCGGCAGGATTTAATTAACCAAGGTTATGAACCATGCAAAAACTGTAATCCGTAGCATGGTGGAGGAGATTTATGAACTTAGAAAAAATGTGTACGACAAAGAATGCGTTTCGCATGTCTATGCCGATTTTTATAGAATTGTTATTGCAGCTGCTGGTGGGAAATGTAGACCAGATCATGGTAAGCCATTACTCCCAGTCTTCAGTTGCCGCCATTGTAAATGGCAATCAGATTATAAGCATTATTATTGTTGTAATTAATATGATGTGTATGGCAACCACTGTTGTTTTATCCCAGTATTTAGGCGCCAAAGATAAGAAAGGGGTAAATCAGACGTGCACCCTTTCTACAGTTATTATTGTGGGCGTCGGTGCTATGGCAACTATGATTACCGTAGTGTTTGGCCGTCAGATTTTTACAGCCATGCACGTAGAAGCAGGGATTATGAAGGAAACCTGTACCTATCTTGGGATTGTAGGTGGCTTCACATTGGTACAGGCACTGTATTTAAACTTCGCAGCAATCCTACGAAGCCATACCTTCATGAAACAGGTTATGTATGCATCTATTGTAATGAATGTAATTAATATAGGTGGAAATGCTATGTTAATCGGTGGGCTTGGTCCCATTCCGGCACTTGGCATTGTAGGTGCTGCTGTTTCCACTGTTACTAGTAAGACCATAGGGCTGCTTCTGGTTATCATCTTGCTTATCAAAAAGACGGAAGTGAAGCTGACGCTTTCCTGCATGAAGGAACAGCCGGGGGCAATTGTAAAGAAGCTGTTTCTGCTAGGATTTCCCTCAGGTGCAGAAAGCTTGTCTTACCAGATGTCCCAGATTATGATTCTGGCTATTATCAATATGTTTGGCAGTCAGGTTACAGCCACCAAGGGTTACTGTAGTATTCTGGCGAATTTTGCCTATGTGTATGCTGTTGCCATAGCGCAGGCAACCCAGATTATAGTAGGATATCTCCTTGGTGCCATGCAGCTTGATGCCATAGCCAAACGTGTCTGGTCGGCACTGAAAATCGGATTGTCCTGTTGCGTAGGTATAACCGCACTTATGTGTATCTTTAGCGATACCGTATTTTTAATGTTTACAAACAATCCAGAGATTATGGCATTAGGACATCGGATTCTATGCATCGAAATCGTCTTAGAGATAGGACGAGCGATTAATATACTAATGACAAGAATGTTAATAGCTGTAGGAGATGCAGTAACACCTATGGTAGTGGGAATTACAGGACATTGGCTTGTTGCCTATGCCTTTGCTTATTTGTTTGGCCTTGTATTTAACTGGGGGCTGGAGGGCGTATGGATTGCCATGGCTAT
>CAZLTS010000191.1:0-2862 GCA_964562495.1 uncultured Lachnospiraceae bacterium
CTTCCCAGATCGTTGGTACACAGGCTGTATTAAACGTAGTTATGGGTGAGCGTTACAAGATGGCAACAAAGGAAACCAAGGCTGTTTTATGTGGCGAATATGGTCAGACTGTAAAGCCATTTAATCCAGAGGTTCAGAAGAAGGTTATTGGCGACGCCAAGGTAATTACCTGCCGTCCTGCAGACCTGATTCCTAACGAGTTAGATAAGCTAGAGGCTGAAATGGCACAGTGGAAGGAACAGGACGAAGATGTATTAACATACGCATTGTTCCCGAAGGTTGCTCAGGATTTCTTTGCTTACAGAGAAGCGCAGAAGACTAAGGTAGATGCGCAGGTAGCTGATAAGGAAAACGGAGCATATCCGGTATAATAATTTGAATCCTTTACGGAGCTGGTATCGTTACGTGTATCAGCTCCGTTTGTACATATGGAGGAAAGTATGGCAAAAGTATGTATAATCGGCGGCGGTGCTGCAGGAATGATGGCGGCAGTGGCAGCGGCTGGCAATGGTCATGAAGTGCATTTATATGAGAAAAATGAGAAGCTGGGGAAAAAGCTGTTTATCACAGGTAAGGGACGGTGTAATGTAACCAACGCCTCTGACTTGGAAGTGGTGTTTCAGAATGTTGTAACCAATCCTAAATTTTTGTATAGTGCTTTGTACACCTTCACCAATGATGCTATGATGGAGTTCTTAGAAGAAAACGGAGTTCCTCTTAAGGTAGAACGGGGCAACCGGGTGTTCCCGGCTTCGGATAAGTCCTCAGATGTAATCAAAGGGTTGGAACGGGCATTGAAGAAAGCAGGCGTTCATATTCATCTGGGGATGGGTGTAAAGGAATTACTTCTGGCAGAGCAGCATAGATTTTTTCTGGTTTTACAGGATAAGACAAAGGTTTCTGCAGACGCAGTTATTGTTACAACGGGAGGCTGCTCTTATGAAAGCACTGGTTCTACCGGAGATGGCTACCGTTTTGCCAAAAGTGTAGGACATACGCTAAAGAAGCCTTTGTGTGCACTAGTGCCACTGGAAGTGAGAGAAACCTACGCATCAGAAATGATGGGCTTGTCTTTGAAAAATGTTTCTGTTACAATGACACAGGGAAAGAAAACACTTTACAGCGGCTTTGGAGAAATGCTGTTTACGCATTTTGGTGTTAGCGGACCATTAATTTTAAGTGGCAGCAGCTATGTAACCAAGGTGCTTGAACAGGGAGAAGTGGAACTGACCATTGATTTAAAACCGGCTCTTACAGAGGAACAGTTGGATAAGCGTCTTCTGCGGGAGTTTGGAGAGAATCACAACAAAGCAGTAAAAAATATATGGGATAGTATGCTTCCGAAGAAAATGATTCCTGTATATTTGGATTATTGTGGCATTGATGGCGAGAAAAAGGTAAATAGTATTACAAAGGAAGAAAGAAGCGTTCTGATTCAGGGACTGAAAGCCTTTAAACTTACGATAACAGGTGCCAGAAGCTTTAAGGAAGCCATTATAACACAGGGTGGAATAACGGTAAAGGAAATAAATCCTGCAACTATGGAATCTAAGCTGGTAAAAGGCTTGTATTTTGCCGGAGAAGTTTTAGATGTAGATGCCTTGACAGGGGGCTATAATTTACAAATTGCCTGGTCAACCGGATATTTAGCCGGGATTAGTATAGAATAATAAAATAAAGGAGATAAGTATGAGAAATATTGCAATTGACGGACCTGCAGGCGCAGGAAAAAGCACCATTGCAAAGCAGGTGGCAAAGCGATTGAATTATATTTATGTAGATACAGGGGCGATGTACCGCAGCATGGCGCTGGCTTGTTTAAGAGCAGGCGTGGATATTCAAAATGAAGAAGCGGTTGCAAAAATCTGCGAAGATTTAAATGTAGCCATTCGTCATGAAAATGGAGAGCAGGTTGTGCTATTGAATGGGGAAAATGTAAACGGATTTATTCGTACCCAGGAAGTAGGCAACGCAACTTCCATAATCGCAGTTTACCCACAGGTTCGAGAGAAACTGGTAGGTCTGCAAAGACAGCTTGCTAATGAAGAAAATGTAGTGATGGACGGCAGGGATATTGGTTCTGCTGTATTACCCAATGCAGATGTTAAGATCTATTTAACAGCCAGCGCAAGAGTGCGGGCAGAACGTAGATGCAAGGAATTGCTGGAACGGGGAGAAGCTGCAGATGTAGCAGTTGTAGAGCAGGATATTGTAGATCGTGACTGGAGAGATATGCACAGGGAGATATCACCACTTGTACAGGTGGAAGATGCGGTATTAGTAGATGCGTCAGACATGACAATTGAAATGGTTACAAATCGAATTCTGGAGATTATCAATGCAGGTTAAATTAGCAGACAGTGCAGGATTCTGCTTTGGCGTAAAACGGGCAGTTACAACAGTTTATGAAGAAGCAGAGAAAAACAAGGGATCGGTATATACCTATGGCCCTATTATTCACAACGAAACGGTTGTGGCAGATTTAAAGAAAAAAGGCGTGATGGTTATTGATGAAACCACGGATCTGGATACACTGGCAGGGGCTACGGTGATTATCCGTTCCCATGGAGTGGGACAGAAGACATATGAGACGCTAAAAGAAAAAGGCTGTCATGTGGTAGATGCTACGTGCCCCTTTGTGAAGAAAATTCACAATACAGTTGCAGAGGCTTCCCAAAAGGGAGCACACATTGTTATTATTGGAAACAGTGCGCATCCGGAAGTACAGGGAATTTGCGGTTGGTGTAAATCCGAAGCCGTTGTAGTAGGAAATGCCAAGGAAGCCAGTGATTTGTTAGTTTCAGATGAAAAACCAGTATGTCTTGTGGCACAGACGACATTTAATTACAAGAAATTTCAAGA
>CAZLTS010000192.1:0-2852 GCA_964562495.1 uncultured Lachnospiraceae bacterium
AAAATGTGGAATGAGGCAGGTCACTTTTAGATGAGGACAGCCAAGTATTAGACGCAAGGGGTCAGACACGTGATGCAATGAATCAATACCTTGAAAAGTCTGACGAGCTAGGACACAGCAGCATCATAGAAGAACGTATCGCCGACGCATACGATTCATACGTAGAAGGAGTATCAAGGCGTATAGATTTTATGTCAGCCCAGACCTTATCAGGAAGTGTCTACGCACAGGTTATGGACGAAATAGACAGCGCAATTGACTATGCGGATACGTTAAGTGAAGCAGGATATACCGTTGATAGGGAGGAAATTACAAGGCTTAGAAGCTCCTTCGATGCCGACTACCGCCAGCGTGTTATTGATACCTTCAATGAAATCACTACAAGGGATACATGGTCAAGAACAGAAGCATGGAATCTAATGCAAGATACTGATAATATGTATGACTCATCTGATTTGGAAGACCCGATAAGGCTTCGCTATTGCTTTGCACTCGCTTACTTTATCCAAAAAGAAGCAGAGACACAGGTAGCAGAGGGAACAATCACCGCAAAGGGTGCGGCACAGAAAATAGCAGGTGTTATCAGTGACACAGATTATAACCTAATGCTCATATATGAGTATATACAATACATGTATGCCGCAGGAGAGGATTGTAGTGATGTTGAGAATGCATATTATACAGTTATCCAGTATATAAATAATACACAAGGTATTCAAATAGGCAGCGATATTGATGTGTATAAGTTCTGGAGTTTCAACGATTTTGGTGAATATTCATATGGCGTTGAAGACGGAGATGTAAACGGACTAACAACCCAAAACCGTCAGTGGATTCGTGACTATCTAGGTACTATAAGCTTTACAGACTAATTAAAGGGGAAACATGAATAAGTTCACAAACCAAAAAAGCAAGCTTACAGCAATGCTTATCGCACTGTTAGCGGTAGCGGCGTTGCTTATTGGAATAACAGTAAAATTTTCGGGTGGGAAATCTGTAAAAAAGGAAATCGAAACAACCACCGAACAAACTTTAAATGAAGAAACTTTAAAAAATGAAGCTTCAACAGAATCATCAGAATCAACAATAGAAACAAAAACAGAAGAACAACCAGAAACCGAAACAGAGATAGTATACCCAGCCCCCCAGTACGAGTTTAAAACAGACGAAATCACCGTCGAGATAGAAAATATAGACAGAGAATACCGCTTCGCATGGGTAAGTGACGTTCATATAATCAGCGACCACAAGACGGGCGGTGACGTTTCGGTAGAGTACCTTGATAAACTCCAAGAACGCTATGAAACACTCCCAGTTGACGAAAACGGCATACATTCCGAAGATTTGTGGGGTGAAATCATAAAGTATCTCAATTACGAGAATTTTGATGGAGTAATCTTTGGTGGCGATATCATGGATTATTGTAGCTCGTCCAACGTGTCAATTGTCAAGGAAGGGCTTGACAGCCTGCGCATGAGATATATGTATATCAGGTCTGACCACGATTATGGAAACTGGTATGGCAATTATAAGTTCACAGACAGCGTTGTTAAAGAGATGCACCAGACAATAGACGGTGACGAGATATCGCACAAGTTTTGGGACATGGGCGATTTCATAGTGATGGGTGTTGACAACTCATACATGGATATGCCCCAATATTACCTTGATATGATAGAGGAAGTGTATAACAGGGGAAAGCCTGTGATAATGGCAACCCATGTGCCTTACGCCTCCAAGGTTGACGATTCGCTTGCCGAGCGTTCTATGAGTGTGAGGAACACCCTCTACTATTGGGGTGGGCAGTATGTCCCAAATGATGTCACATCGAAGTATCTTGATTTGCTCTATGATGAGAACACAGTTGTAAAACAGGTGCTTGCAGGTCATCTTCATGCATCATGGGATGGAATGATGACAGGAAGGCTTTCCGAGCATATTTTTGCACCCTCATATGAAGGAAATATAGGAATTATTAGGGTAATTCCAAAATAATAGCTAAGAATTTAAAAATTTTCAGACAAAGGTGTTTTAAAATGAGGAAAAATATTGTATAATGGTGAAGTGTAGTAAATAATACAAGTTGTGCCATTGCCATATATTGTTTCGTCAATCTGGCACAATACCAAATATGGAGGGGTATTAAAGATGTTAAAGACACCAGAAATTGATAAGGAAATGTTTAAAAGAAGTGTACTGTACAATGTAAAGACTCTGTACAGAAAGTCGCTGGAGGAGGCTACAGACCAGCAGAAATTTCAGGCTGTGGCATATGCAGTAAAGGATGCTATCGTAGATAATTGGATTAAGACACAGGATGCTTATGAGGAGCAAGACCCAAAGATTGTCTATTATATGTCAATGGAGTTCTTGATGGGACGTGCGCTTGGTAATAATATGATTAACCTAAGAGCGTACAAGGAGTTTTCAGAAGCGTTAGAGGAGCTTGGACTTGATATCAACGTAATCGAGGATCAAGAGCCTGATGCAGCGCTTGGAAACGGCGGTCTTGGAAGACTTGCTGCATGTTTTATGGATTCCCTTGCTACATTGGGATATGCAGCATACGGCTGTGGTATACGTTACCGTTACGGAATGTTCAAACAGAAGATAGAGGATGGATACCAAAAGGAAGTACCAGACGATTGGCTTCATGACGGAAATCCATTCGAACTTAGAAGACCTGAATATACAAAGGTAGTCAAGTTTGGCGGAAACGTAGCTTGTAGGGAAGAAAACGGCAGACTTTACTATTACCAAGAGAATTACCAGTCAGTAAAGGCTGTTCCATATGACCTTCCAGTAGTAGGTTATGGAAACGGCATAGTAAATACGCTTAGAATATGGGATGC
>CAZLTS010000193.1:0-2850 GCA_964562495.1 uncultured Lachnospiraceae bacterium
CGTATTCAGTCATATGTGGATACAAAGCATAGTTCTGGAATACCATGGCGATATCTCTATCCTTCGGTGCAACGTCGTTTACTAACTTGTCACCAATGAATAACTCTCCTGAACTAATTTCCTCTAAGCCGGCAATCATACGCAATGTAGTAGACTTACCACATCCTGAAGGACCTACAAAGATGATGAATTCCTTATCTGCGATTTCCAGATTGAAATCCTTAACTGCAACGAATCCGTTTGGATAAACCTTACAAATGTTTTTTAGTGATAAACTTGCCATTGTTTTCTTGTTCCTCCCGTTAATCAATCAATATTTACTAAATCGTACAAGCTTTTCTTGTACACGTATTGTATAACAATCATAACGAGATTTCCATATGCCATTTAACCGAAAAAAAACTTTTATTTTATACAAATTTACCAAAGAACATTTTAAATTCTTACTTAATAGCGATTGCTTCTATCTCAATTAGCAAATCTTTTGGTAATCTTGCCACTTCTACACAAGAACGTGCCGGACAATCTTTTGTAAAGAATTCGGAATAAATTTTGTTAATTGTGCCGAAATCATCCATATTCTTAATAAATACAGTTGTTTTAACAACCTTATCAGCACTAGAGCCTGCAGCCTCAACCAATGCAACCAGGTTACCAATTGCCTGTCTTGCCTGTGCTTCAATACCGCCTTCTACTACCTCGCCTGTTTCCGGCACTACTGGAATCACTCCAGAAGTATAAACCATACCGTTTACCTCGATTGCCTGAGAATAAGGTCCGATTGCTGCCGGCGCCTTGTCTGTCTGAATAATTGTTTTCATTTTAAAATGCCTCCTGCTATTTTATTTGATAATCCTAATGGATTTCTCGCCAATTTCTATTTTTCCTTCTTTTAGTAAGTGGCCTACGCCTCGCTTAAATGCGTTCTTACTCATATGGAAATCCTTCTCGATAATGCCTGGTGCTACCTTATCATTATAAGGAAGTACACCTGCAAACTCCTGTATCACCTGATAAATATAATCTGCATCCTCCTGCATCTGCATATACGCCTTCTTCTGCACACTTAAATCAAGCTTCCCATCCGGCTTTACTCCGGTCACACGAGCAGTGACTGCTTCTCCTGCATGAATGGTTCCATGAACCTCTTTCTTAGGAATCATACCGGTAAACTTACGGTCTACTGCCACAAAAGCGCCAAAATTTTCTAACACTTCATATACATATCCAGTTACCACATCGTCCTTTTTATAAGTGCTCTGGCGTTCCAGATATGGATATAACCGCATGGTAGCACATAAACGATTGCTCTTATCAATGTATACTGCTGCCAGAATCTCGTCCCCTGCTTTTACCTTATAGGTCTGCTCCTTAAATGGTAAAAACAAATCCTTTTCCAGCCCCCAGTCCAAAAATGCACCAATTTTACTGACTTCCTTAACAGTCAGAGTCCCGATTTCTCCCACTGTCACATACGGCTTCTTGGTTGTACAGATTAGTCTGTCCTTAGAATCCCTGTACACAAATACCTCTAGTTCATCTCCAATCTGGATTTCCTCCGGTACTTCTTTTCTGGGAAGCAGCACCCGTTCTGCCATAGTGCCCAGGTAAATGCCCTGTTCTGCCTTCTTAACTACTTCTAATTTTTGAATCTTCCCTAATACTAACATGCCTTATCCTTTCTATCTTACCATGCAAATCTTAAGATTGCATGAATAACCTGTTCTGTCTCTCCCATCATAGTAATGGTAACGCTATCTGTATCCTCGCTGCGAAGGATTCTGATTACATCTCCCCTTACTGATTGATTTTTATATAACACGTCTACAGTCTTATAGGTCCGGTCTGCCGGAATATAATCTGTTGCCAGTTCTATGTATTTTTCATTATTCATATGTCTGTTTGTATCCAAAAAGAAATATGGCACTACAAACTGCCCTGCCTCTGCTGCTTCTTTCGGCTTTCGCAGCTTACATGCCGGATAATCCATGGAAATGGGAGGCTCTCCTCCACAATCATAGGCAACGGTATCTTCCTCACCGATTCTTGTTAATGCCAGCTTCTTTAAATCATACAGCACCCACTTGGCATCTGCCTTAGCGCAAATTGCTCCAGTTTCATCCTCCATAGTAAAATTACGATATCCGAATACATGGTCAAACTTATAAGCCCACGTTGCCACTTGGATTCTTGTTCCCATAACAACCGGTTTTATAAATTCCACATGCCAGCTATTTAACATCCAGACCCGGCCTTTTTCCCTTAAATGTGCCACTCCAACGCCTAACTTCTCTGACTGAAAAGTGCTGCAGTCCTGAAAATAATTAATCGTTCCAGGGATAGTTAAAACCCCATTTGTTCCTGTTTCCGTATAACGAACGATACTGTCAAAAGTATATTTCATAACGTTCTCCATTCCGTACCTTTTCATTCTTTTGCCATTTTAACACATCCCTTTACACTGTGCAAGTAATCCAGTTTCACTTTTTTTCATATTTACTTGAAATTTCCCCTCTGTCTCCTTATAATAGGAAATTGAACAAATTTAATAAGAAGAAGGAGAAGTGCAATGAAGAAAAGAATTCTATTTCTTTTACTGGGATTCATGTTTGCCGCATGTTTATCCCTAGGGGTACATACTAAAGCATCCGCTGCTGAAAGCAGTGATTACTATGCTAAGGTTAACAAAGGAACTAATGTTGTTACGATTTATAAATATAAGGGCAACAAACCGGTCAAGGCTATGATTTGCTCTGCCGGAGAACCCACACCGGAAGGTACCTTCTATACTACTGTGAAGTATCGCTGGAAAGAGTTAATCGGACCAAGCTATGGACAGTATTCCACCAG
>CAZLTS010000194.1:0-2844 GCA_964562495.1 uncultured Lachnospiraceae bacterium
GGCACAGGCATACTGTGCTTCCCAGTCTAAGTTTCTTCTGGCATCTGCCATCTTATCATCAATATCTCTTGCTCCGGGAACGCCCTTGGCAATGTCTGCTGCATGGGCTGCAATCTTAGATGCAATAATTCCCTGCTTAACATCATCTACATTAGGCAGTGCCAGGTGCTCAGCAGGTGTTACATAGCACAGGAATGCTGCACCACTCATAGCTGCCACTGCGCCACCGATTGCGCTTGTAATATGGTCGTAGCCTGGTGCAATATCAGTAACCAAAGGTCCTAATACATAGAATGGTGCACCCATACAAATCTGCTTCTGCACTTCCATATTAGCAGCCACCTGATTTAGTGGCATGTGTCCCGGACCCTCTACCATAACCTGTACGTTATGCTCCCAAGCACGCTTAGTAAGCTCACCTAATCTTACCAGCTCTTCAATCTGGCATACATCTGTTGCATCTGCCAAACATCCCGGGCGACACGCATCTCCTAAGGAAATAGTTACGTCATACTGCTCACAGATGTCTAAGATTTCGTCATAGTATTCATAGAATGGATTCTCTTCACCTGTCATAGTCATCCATGCAAATACTAAGCTTCCGCCACGACTTACAATATTCATCTTACGCTTATGCTTACGAATCTGTTCAATGGTCTTTCTTGTAATTCCACAGTGCAGTGTTACGAAGTCAACGCCATCTTCTGCATGCATACGAACTACATCAATAAAGTCCTTCGCTGTTAAGGCGGCTAAATCTCTCTGGTAATGGATTACACTGTCATAAACTGGAACGGTACCAATCATAGCCGGGCACTCGCTTGTTAACTTACGGCGAAATGGCTGTGTATTACCATGGCTGGATAAATCCATAATAGCCTCTGCGCCTAACTCTACAGCGCTCATAACCTTCTGCATTTCAATATCATAATCCTTACAATCTCTTGAAACACCTAAGTTTACATTAATCTTTGTGCGAAGCATACTTCCTACGCCTTCCGGATCTAGGCTCTTGTGGTTCTTATTTGCGCAGATGGCTACCTTGCCTTCTGCAACAAGCTTCATTAAATCTGCTACAGGCATCTTTTCCTTCTTCGCTACTGTTTCGATTTCCTTTGTTACAATTCCTTTTCTGGCTGCATCCATTTGTGTTGTGTATGTAGTCATTTTGTACCTCCTAAAATAAATAAAAGGGTAGTACCATAGAGCACTCCCTTACCTTTCTAATCTGTGTCCCTACGCTGGTATTATCCAAATCAGGTTATGGGTCGAAGCGCACAGCTTCCTCTCAGCCGACTTCTGTCAGCTCCCCTTTTTATATGCACCTCTAGCATAATCTTTTCCAACGAAATTGTCAAGAGTCAAACTGCTTCCTTTGGGCAATTTCATTGACTTTGCACCCTTATTTTACTATAATTAAGAAATAAAATATATTTACCTACAGAATGGAGAATAGTGTGAAACACATATTAATTGTTGAAGACGAGCCTGCCATTGCAACGATGATACAGGAAATTCTAAAGCTGTCTGACTACGCCAGCACGATCTGTCATGACGGTAACGAGGCATTGTCCCTGATTTGTTCCCATGATTATGATTTAATTCTGTTAGACGTTATGCTGCCCGGTATGGATGGCTTTGAGATTATGGATACGATCCGGGATTTTGGAATTCCTGTTATTTTTTTGACAGCAAAGCAGAATATAGAAGATAAAGTGCGGGGATTAAAATCCGGCGCAGAAGATTATATTGTAAAACCCTTTGAAGCATTGGAGCTTATTGCCCGCATTGAGCTGGTTCTAAGAAGACACCAGCCTCAAGATCGGGATATTGTCTACGAAAACATTACTTATAAACCGGACTCCCACAAGATACTAATGGACGGAGCGCCTGTACACATGACGCCCAAGGAATACGAACTTATTGGCTTCTTTTTACGCAGTCCTGGTGTTGTACTCACGAAGGAAAAGCTGTTACATGCTGTCTGGGATTATGCCAATGATGGCGAAACCCGTACTGTGGACATTCACATAAACAAGTTGCGGAAGAAATTACACTTACAAGATAAACTGGTAACCATACCACGAATTGGTTATCGACTGCTTCGACCGGAAGCAAATCATGGAGGCCGCCTTGCAGAAAACGAAACGTAAGAAAGAAAAACAAAGAAAAATGAAAAATAAGCAGCACATTGCACTGCGATTATGGCAGAAAATTTATCTGGCAGTATTTTGCCTTGCAGCGTTTTTATTTGCCTTTATGGCAGCACTGTGGCAGAAAAACTCCTTCCAGACTATGCTTTTACAGGAGCAAAACAGTGCCGCTTCAGACCACGCCTATATTACCAGTACATTACAAAATCTGGTTACAACAGAACAGGCTCGAACCTCCACTAATAGCTGGGATACCGATGCACTGCATCAATGCATCACCCTTTCCTTAAAGTACCAGATTAAGCAGGATTGTGCGGTCTATACAGGTGATGAGCGCATTGCCTCTAACAATTCTGCAACGGATTCCCAAAAGGATTCTTACTGCGAACTTGTACAGACTGCTAATTATACTATGACCGTTGTGTCAGAGGGTGATTCCTATTTATGCTTTACTACTTCCCTTATTACCCTAAGTGGAAACGCCTACACCCTTGTTTCCATCCGAGATTTAACCGATTTATATACCCAATTAAAAAGCTCTACCCAGAAGCTGTTTTATATGTATGGAGTGGGTGCCATAATTCTTGGATTCGCTTTATTCCTTCTGATACGCCGTTTTCTTCGGCCACTACAGAAGATGGATGCTAACATGACTGCCATTGCTCATGGTGATTATGAAATCCGTATACCT
>CAZLTS010000195.1:0-2803 GCA_964562495.1 uncultured Lachnospiraceae bacterium
ATGCTGGACTTGTATTCGAACAGGATGAGGACAATGCATTAGTTCTTACACAGACTTCTACTGGTTCACTTGATTTATCAGGAATCGTTGTAAAGCTTGAGAAGGAGCTTGGCCATGTTACTGAGGCTTTCACAGCCGCAGAGACTAAGTTAACAGCTTCTGTAGCTCAGTATGCTTCTAACCTTGGTACAAAGGCTGGAGCTAATCTTCAGATCTCTTACGCTGTAAGTGCTGAAGGTACTGTAGATGCTAACGGTAAGCCTAACAGCTTAGTAGAGTTTAGCGTTTCTGGTGCTAGCGTTGTTGATGGAAATGTTACTATTATCCATATTACTGACAGCGGTGTAACAGAGAACCTTGGTGCAACTGTTAAGGGTGGTAAGATTACATCTAAGAAGATTCCATCTTCTTACTCACCATTCGTACTTTTAGTATTTGACAGCCCTGTACCTGGTCTTACTACAGATATCGACTATACTACTAGCTCTACATTAACTAATGGAGCTGCTGGTACAGGTTATACTACTGCTACTGGTACAGTTTCTGGTGATGTATCACCTAAGACAGCCGATGCGTTCCCTTATGACGTATTCGTTGCTGTAATCGCAGTTGCAGCTGTAGCTGTATGTGGTAAGAAGCTTGCTAAATAGTTAAAAGATTTAGCTGGTTTGATTTTGATTTGATTTTATTTCGACGCGTGTGGTCGAAGAAAGTATTTTAAATTACAAGTTTTGATAAAAACATGTACTCTTTGCGTAAAAGGTTTCCTTTTTATGGGGAACCTTGCGGGAGGAGTGCAATGGGGAAAGTGGAAGTGTATAGCAGTGAAGGATAAGACATATTTAAATATTGCCATGTTAGGGCAAAAGCACATCCCTTCTCGCGAAGGTGGAATTGAGGTAGTGGTAGAAGAAATTTGCACAAGGATGGTACAGCAAGGACACAAAGTTACCTGTTTTAACCGCAATGGACATCATGTTAGTGGAAAGAAATTTGGTAGCTTTAATTTAAAAGAATATAAGGGAATACGATTGAAGGTAGTTCCTACGATCAATCGAAGAGGATTTGCGGCTATGAGTAGCTCGGTATTTGGAGCGATTGAGGCGGCATTTGGTAATTATGACATAGTTCACTTTCATGCCGAAGGACCAGCGTTTATGTGTTGGCTTCCAAAGCTGATGGGGAAGAAGATTGTGGTAACGATTCATGGTCTCGACCACCAGAGGGCTAAATGGGGACGATTTGCCAGCTTATATATACGTATGGGTGAGAAGAATGCTGTTAGATTTGCTGATGATATCATTGTATTAAGCAAGGATGTCAAGCAATATTTCGAGGATATGTATGGGCGTGAGACTATATTGATACCCAATGGGGTGAATGTCCCAGTTTATATGAAAGCCGATATTATAACCAAAAAGTGGGGATTAAAGAGGGATTCATATATATTATATTTAGGTCGTTTAGTGCCTGAAAAGGGTATTAAATACTTAATAGAGGCCTTCAAAGGCGTTAAAACTGACAAGAAGTTGGTTATCGCTGGCGGTAGTAGCAATACCGATACATTTATGGACGAAATAAAGGAGTTGGCTAGAGACGACGAGCGAATTATCTTCACAGGTTTTGTACAAGGTAAGACGCTGGAGGAGCTTTATAGCAACGATTATATATATACGTTACCTTCTGATTTAGAGGGTATGCCACTTAGCCTGTTGGAGGCTATGAGTTATGGAAATTGTTGTCTTACCTCTGACATATCTGAATGTACAGATGTGGTCGAGGATAAGGCGGCTGTATTCGAAAAGGGGAATATTGCCGATCTGAGAGAGAAACTGCAGTGGTTGTGCGATGACGCAGCACAGGTGAAGAAGTACAGGACTGGTGCGGCAGAGTATATATGCAAAAAGTACAACTGGGACGATATTGTAGACGAGACGCTGAGGTTGTACAAAGGTGAGGCAACAGAGAACTTAGCGGGAGATATAAGAGATGAAAGTCTTGTTGGTTAAGTACAGATTACAGATATTATATTTCTGGTGGGGATTGGAAAATATATGTTTAATATAAAAAAAGTTTGAAGATAACAGTCATGAAGTGATTCAATTTTCGATTCATTCTAATTAAAAATATTAAAGAAAAGTAATTAGGGGAGAAATAAAGAAGTGTTTGATTTTGGCGGCGGGATATGCGACCAGATTGTATCCTCTGACCGAAAATTTTCCGAAGCAATTGCTTGGGGTGGGGAAGAAAACAATTCTTGATTGGCTGGTAGATGATTTGACTGAGAATATCTTGATCAATGAATTTGTGGTTATCTCTAACCATAAGTTCGCAGAGCATTTTGAATAAGGTATAGAATAAAGCTTGTTCTATCACGGTTTTAGATGATGGCACCAGTACCAATGAAAAACGTCTGGGTGCGGTAAAAGACAGTAACATGGCTATTCAGATGTTGGGCAATGAGGACGATGTGTTAGTGATGGCAGGAGACAATATACAGGATTTCAGCCTGAAAGGCTTTGCGAAGCTTGCACAGAAAAATGGTACATCATGTGTGATGTGCCACGAAGGAAACAGTCTGAAAAAGTAGCAGAAGGCAGCAATTATTACCGTGGCTGGCGATAACGGGATTGCTTCGTATGAGGAAAAGTCGCAAGTAACTAAGGGAAATCTGACGGTACCGCTGTTCTATTACTACCGGAGTTATGATGTGAAACGTATTCCGAAGGCGTTGGAGGACGGATGCGATTTTGATGAAGAATTAAAAAATAAACTTCAAGCCTTGTCTGATGATGAAAAAATT
>CAZLTS010000196.1:0-2793 GCA_964562495.1 uncultured Lachnospiraceae bacterium
CCTTAAATGGATACAGATTTACAAAGACAAAATCAATGGTATCAATATGTAAATCTGCCAACTGCTTCATATGCTCCGGATTAGAACGCATAGCCAGCAATCCTGCATGTACTGTTGGATGCAATGTCTTTACACGTCCATCTAAGCATTCTGGAAATCCTGTTAAATCAGAGACCTCAATTGCCGGCACGCCGGATTCCTGCAATTTCTTATAAGTACCGCCTGTGGATATGATTTCAATTCCCAGAGATACCAGCTCTTTTGCCAGCTCCACAATGCCAGTCTTGTCTGATACACTAATCAATGCTCTCATTTCACTAAATCCTCCATTTTTCATATCAATAATAATCTCATTATAGGCAATCCCGCATATAAAGTCAAGAAAGCCCTTTTATTTCTTAGGATAACCTTCCATTTCTGTTGCAACATCGTCCTTTAACTGCTGCCATGCTGCTTCGTTTTCTACGTAATACTTAGGGCAGTTCTTTCCTGTTACGTCGTAGTGGCGAATTAAATCCTCTGCCTGTAAATCATACCTTAGGCAAAGCCATGCACACAAATGTACCAGTGATGCATAGGTTGTATCACTAAACTTTCCCGATTCATCCGGGTGACATACCTCTATGGATATGGTGTCGTAATTACGGTCATTAGACGCATATGCCACTTCATTTAAGGGAATGCACTGAATGATTTCCCCCTCCAGTCCCACCACCATATGAGCACTGGCTTTCGTCTCATGACTCTCTGCCAGCCCCTCAAAATAATTCCGGTTAGACTGGGCGCTGCTGCCCGGGTTGGCTACATAGTGAATTACAATGTTGTTAATAGCACTTAAAGCTGTACCCGGTCTGGAATAAGCATTAATGCTGATTAAATCCACTGTAATATCCGGCCACTCATAGCTGTCATCTTTAATCAAAGGACTCAGGTTCTCGTCCTCTTCTACTGTAGCTACCGTTTCCTTGGTATCCTCATTTGTAAACCACACTGCAAGAATCACAATTACAATCAGGCAAACACCTGTTATATACCAAATTGTCTTCTGCCTTCTCTTTCGTTTCATCTTCTTTACTCTTCTGTATCAGCATCTACATATTCATCTGTAATGGTTGCATTCTCTTTTAAGTAATCATAGATTTTCTGCTTAATCAGGTAAGCGCGAATTTCATCCTTATCATAATCAGCTTCTAAAGCCTCTACAGAATCATATTCCATGCTCACTGCCAGATTATATGCTTCCTCCTGATAAGTATCCTCATCAATTAACAGATTCTCCTTCACTGCAATGGCCTCAGAAACCAGTTCTTCTAACATACGTTCTTCTACAACAGACGTATAATCATCGTCTTCTTCTATACCATAGAAATACAATTTAACGGAATCCTCATCCATACCCCATTGAGAAGCAGTTGCGGAAATCTCCTCATCAATCTCGGCTTTAATTTGGTCGTACATCTCTTCTGTATAATCCTTTAACTCAGAATTATCCATGACCTGAGTAAATAAATCTGTATCTAAAGTATCATCAGCATCACTCTCTTGTTCTTCCTCCAGGCTTTCTCGAATAGCTGCTTTATATGCCTCTATAGAATCATATCCCATCTCCTGGGCAGTGTCTTCTGTCAACTCCTTCGTTGTCATAACGTATACCTGATTAATAGTAACTGCAAATTCAGCCTGTTTGCCTGCCAGAGTATCATCGTCGTAATCATCAGGAAATGTAACCGGAATCGTTAAGGAATCTCCTGCCTTCGCTCCAATTAACCCATTTTCCAAATCTTCAACAACTTCATTTTGACCAACCTGAATCTCATAATCCTCTGCAGTACCTCCGTCAAACTCTTCTCCGTCAATAGTACCTGTAAAGTCCATCACTACGTAGTCACCCTCTTCAATTGCTCGGGTAACATCTTCAGAATCTGTCAGCTCTTGTTCAATTGCATCTAAAACGTCATCATCTGTTACATTCTGAATGCTTCTTACTGCTGTAAGCCCCGTATAATCACCTAATGTTAAATATGTATTGTAGTCATACTGTAAATAAGGATCGTCTGCAGTTCCATATACAGAATCCTCTGTTGTACTTTCGCCTGCTTCTGTTGTGTCCGTAGTCTTAGACTTATTAATCTTATATCCTATAATAAATCCTACTGCTGCAAATATCATCGCAACAATTATACATGGTGCGATTAGTTTCTTAAATTCCACCGGGTAAAACCTCCTAAAATCATTTTATTATATTCATCTAAAAAGGACATAAGGCGATAAACCTTATGCCCTTTTATAAATCTTAGTTTGTGCTATAGTTCGGTGCTTCCTTCGTAATCTGAATGTCATGTGGATGACTTTCCTTTAAAGAAGCTGCTGAAATCTTAACAAATCTGCCTGTTTCCTTTAGTGTTTCAATATCCGGAGCGCCACAGTAGCCCATACCTGCACGAAGACCGCCCATTAACTGGAATACTGTATCTTCAACAGTTCCCTTATAGGCAACACGTCCTTCTACACCTTCTGGAACAAGTTTCTTCGCATCTGTCTGGAAATAACGGTCCTTGGAACCATTCTCCATAGCTGCAATGGAACCCATGCCACGATATACTTTGTATTTTCTGCCCTGGAATAATTCGAAATCACCAGGTGCCTCGTCACATCCTGCAAACATGGAACCCATCATACATACATTCGCACCTGCTGCGATTGCCTTGGTTACATCACCTGAAAACTTAATGCCACCATCTGCAATAATCGGAACACCATATTCCTTTGCCGCTTCATAACAATCCATAACAG
>CAZLTS010000197.1:0-2787 GCA_964562495.1 uncultured Lachnospiraceae bacterium
CCTGTGTATGCTCGGTAGGTTTGGATATGATTGCCATTCCGGGAGATACCAAGGCAACTACCATTTCCGGTATTATTGCTGATGAAGCTGCTATTGGTATGATTAATCAGAAGACAACAGCAGTACGTTTGATTCCAGTAATCGGCAAAGGTGTAGGAGAAATGGTAGAATTCGGAGGCTTGTTAGGTTATGCACCGATTATGCCTGTTAATCAGAAGGGCTGTGATGCCTTCGTTAACAGAAAGGGAAGAATTCCGGCACCAATTCATAGCTTTAAGAATTAGTGAAAATGGATAAAAGATGGCTGTATGCCAAAGGGTTATCGTATGCTGATGGGTATGGAAAACTCTGCAGGTAAATCCTGAGTTACCTTACTCATTTGCATCATATGGTAGACCTCATCAGCAAACAGTGTCTGCTCTAGCTGCGTAGAAGCTATGGTTAAATTAGCAGTATAGGATTTGTAATCAGCTACCTTGCTGATACAGGTTACTGTACTGCTTTTTTTAATGGCAGTCAGTAGTGAAGCGGCACTTTTACGAAAGCCCAGAATACGCACAGCTTCCACCCAGTCCCATGTGCTATAGCATTCTATATCATACTTTTTAATATCTAGGACCATATGAAGTAATGCACGGGATATACCTGCAGCAGTGTTGCTTTTATTCTTTAATAAAGCTGCAAATTGTGTAAAGGTGTGGTATTGGGGGCGAAGCTTCTTAATTCGGTTTGCTAAATCAACAGAGATGTCTAGATAATCTATGGGCGTCTTTGTTAGCAGTGCGTATGCCAAATAAGGAGACAAATCATCTGCACGCATAAAAGGAATGCGGGAGGTTGTCTCCTCTAATATGGATAGTGCACATGCAGGAATCTCCCTTGCTAAATCAGATAAATCCTGCTGATTAAACTGGCTTCGGATGGAAGCAGCAGATGCAAAGTAAGCCTTTCCAATCTGTGTGCTATCATGGGTTGTATCGTTATAATGCTGCCCCTCTCGTTTTATGGTGACAGGAATGATTGTACTGTTTCGCCCTTTTAGTGCCTTAATATAGGATATCCCTAGAAGATTATTAGGAGAAGAAAGCAAGCCGGCAGATATGGTATCGTCTACCATAGACGCCGCCACAGCTAACGCCTGGGGGTAGGATGCGCCATTTTTTTGTGCCTCCTGTAAGGCTAGAGAAAATGCTGCAGGTTCCTCTAATAACAAATCAGCCACATGTTCTAAGGATGCAATGTTTCCACATTCACTGCCGAAGCACAAATGGGTGACTACACCTAGCCGGTCTAATATGGCAATAGCAGCAGAGGCAAAATAATCTGCACTGGCTGTTGCATAACAAACAGGAAGCTCTATGACAAGATCTGCACCACAGGACAAAGCCATTTGGGTACGGGTATGCTTATCCACCATGGCTGGTTCACCTCGCTGTACGAAATTACCACTTAATATAATGACTGCATAATCAGCACCTGTGATTTCCTTTGCCTGATTGATTTGGTAGGCATGTCCATTGTGAAATGGATTGTATTCTGCAATAATACCCACAACTGGCTTCATATCTTAAACCATTCCTTTCCCTTAATATAGTTCTCATTGTAACGAAATTAAGTAAAAAAAGCAATGCGGTAGAAAAATTGTTTCTGATTTTGTACCATAATTTTCAAAAAAAATCTTGTATACAAAAAACATGTGGAGTATAATATCAACAAATGGGCTACAGGCGTAAGCCTGGTGCAAAAATGCATACTGAAACAAGAGGAAAGGAGCTTTTGATATGGCAATTATTGATGAAATCAAGGCACGTGCAAAAGCAGATAAAAAGACGATTGTTCTTCCAGAATCTATGGACAGAAGAACATTTGAAGCTGCTGCAGAAATTTTAAAAGAAGGAATCGCTGATTTAATTATCATCGGTACGCCGGAAGAAGTGGCAGCGAATAGTGAAGGCCTGGATATTAGTAAGGCAACTGTGATTAATCCTTATACATATGAGAAGACAGATGCATATGTGGATTTATTCGTTGAATTAAGAAAGGCTAAGGGCATGACACCTGAGCTGGCAAGAGAGACAATCTTAAAGGATTACGCATATTATGGCTGTCTGATGATTAAGTCAGGTGATGCAGACGGTATGGTATCTGGTGCTTGTCATTCTACTGCAAACACGTTGCGTCCATGCTTACAGATTATTAAAACAAAGCCGGGAACAAAACTGGTTTCTGCTTATTTCTTAATGGAAGTACCGGATTGTGAGTACGGAGAGAACGGTATCTTTGTATTTGGTGACTGTGGATTAAATCAGAACCCCAACCCAGAGGAACTGGCAGCTATCGCATTATCTTCTGCAGAGAGCTTCAAGCTGTTAACGGGTAAGGAGCCGAAGGTAGCTATGCTGTCTCACTCTTCCCATGGTAGTGCAAAGCATGCGGATGTAGATAAGGTGACAGCAGCAGTTGCAGCTGCTAAGGCAGAAGCACCTGAGCTGGCATTAGATGGTGAATTACAGTTAGACGCAGCCATTGTACCAGAAATTGGCGCTTCTAAGGCACCGGACAGCAAGGTTGCAGGACAGGCAAATGTATTAATCTTCCCTGACCTGGATGCTGGTAATATTGGATATAAGCTAGTTCAGCGTCTGGCAAAGGCAGAAGCCTATGGACCTATGTGCCAGGGTATTGCAAGACCGGTTAATGAGTGATCCAGAGGATGTTCTGCAAAGGATATCGTTGGTGTAGTAGCTATTACAGCAGTACAGACACAGAATGCCTAATATAAATATA
>CAZLTS010000198.1:0-2765 GCA_964562495.1 uncultured Lachnospiraceae bacterium
TATCCTCTTTTATCTTGCTCTTTCTTCTAAGACCTGCTGTATCAATAAATACATAGGGCTGTCCATTATGGATAATCTCTGTATCAATAGCATCTCTTGTTGTACCTGCAATATTAGATACAATAACACGATCCTGACCTAACAGCTTATTAATGATAGAGGATTTTCCTACATTAGGCTTGCCGACTATGGCAATTCGTGGCCGCTCGTCTTCTGTTTCCTCTAACTGTGCCATGTTAAAATGAGACATTACCTCATCTAACATATCACCGATTCCGGTACGATTGGCAGCAGATATGGCAATGGGATCACCAATGCCCAGATTATAAAATTCATATACATCTGCCATCATGGTATTCACATTATCCACCTTATTTACAACCAATACAACTGGCTTGTGGCTTTTGCGCAACATGTCTGCCACCTTAAAATCAGAATCCTGCAGTCCCTGCTTTACATCTACCAGAAACATAATTACATCTGCAGTATCAATAGCAATCTGCGCCTGCTCCCGCATCTGGGATAGAATAATGTCCCTGCTATCCGGTTCAATACCACCGGTATCAATCAAGGTAAAACCGGCATCCAGCCAGGTTACATCAGCATAGATTCGGTCTCTTGTAACACCCGGGGTATCTTTAACGATAGATATCTTCTCTCCTGCCAGTGCATTAAACAATGTAGATTTACCTACATTTGGACGTCCAACTATGGCAACAATCGGTTTACTCATTTATCTTCCTCAACTTTCAAAATGGTCCGGATAAGCCTTTATATAAACGAAATTATCATGATTTTCATTCTGTGGCTTATACCGGTTTAACATACAATCTAATAGTGCTTTTCCATTAGATTCTACAATATTTACTTTGGTCTGTAAAGTATTTTCCACTTGCTCTACCGTAATATCATCTAAAAACACAGTCTCTCCACTTCGAATCATATTAGATGATAAAATTAAACGGCTGCCTAAAGGCTTCTCCTTTAGCTGTGCCAAAAGGTCCTGGCCTGTAATCAAACCAGACACAGTAATGGTATGCCCAAAGAAATCATTTACAATCTTATATACATGGATGGTAACCTGCGGAAACTGTTCCATAACCAGTTTGGCAAATTTCGCCATTAAGCCATATGCCAACTGACCTGTAGCAATAGAAATCGTTTCTTCCTTCACAGGAATAGATTTCTCTACTTGGGCAAGTGCTTCCGTAAATTCATTATACAGAAGCCGCATCATACCTACACCATTTTCCAACTGCAGGTAGCCATCGTAGCGTTCCTCCTCTGGAAAATCCCGTTTTGCCAGAATATACCATTCATCACTGGCATGAATAAAATGAATCCCATGCTCCTCATAGATTTTCTTCTGCCATCTCTCTATCTGGTCGATAACTGCCCCTGCCTCTTCCTGGGTAAAAGGTTCTAACGGGAATAATCCTTCTCTATATTTCGTAAGTCCTGCAGGAACCACAGATACACTTTGCATCTGTGGAAGCAGCTTCGTAAGCTCTGCAATGGAATATTCCAGTTCTTCCTTATCATTAACACCTTTACAAAGAACAATCTGCCCATTCATAGTGATGCCTGCTTCCTTAAGCCTGGGCAGATGTTTCAGTGCATCTCCTGCGAAACGATTATTTAACAATTTACATCGTAGCTTAGGATTCATGGACTGAATGGAAATATTAATGGGATCTAAATGGTAAGTAATAATCCGGTTAATATCCGCTTCCTTCATATTCGTCAGTGTAATATAATTTCCCTGTAAAAATGACAATCTGGAATCATCATCTTTAAAATACAAGGTCTCCCGCATTCCGGGAGGCATCTGGTCTATAAAACAGAAAATACATTTATTATGACAAGAACGGTAATCGTCCATCATACTATTCTCAAACTCAATACCCAAATCTTCATTATAGTCTTTTTCAATCTCTAAATCCCATACATCTCCATCTGGTTTTTCAACAGTAACCACAATAAACTCATCATTAATCAGATAACGATAATCAAATACATCTTTGATTTCTTCATCATTAATGGCAAGCACCAAATCACCTGGTTCTATTTCCATTTCTTCCGCAATAGAATCCGGCTCCACTGTTTTTACTTTATGTTTGTGCATATGTTCTCCATTCTATAACTAATACTTTATCATTAAAAAGGCAGCCAGATTTCCTCTTTTTCCATGACTGGCTCTATGGGAAAACAGCCAGTCACTGTTACAGCAGGTACAAATGCCGCCTACTGTAATCTGCTCCTTTGGCACACCAGCTTCTTCGAAAATAAATTCATTTGCTTTCCAAAGATCTAACTGAAATTTATCGAACTGTTTTTTGATTAAAAGCTCCTCTGTCCGCTGTCCAAAGCTTTCATAAAATGCGTCTGCCACATCCCTACTAACTTCATAACAATCCTGACAAATTGAAGGTCCAATACAAGCAAGCACATCGCTAGGATTGGTTCCAAAGGCATTCTTCATGGCTTCCAATGTCTTCGCCCCCATTTTATTAACGGTACCCCGCCATCCAGAGTGGGACAAGCCAATGGCGTGATTTTTCTTATCTACGAAATACAAGGGAACGCAGTCTGCATAGTAGGTTGTAAGAGCCAGTCCCGGCTCATTGGTAATCAGACCGTCCACATCTGTGTAATCCCGCTGTGTGGTAATGCCTTTTCCTGCATCTGCCTTCGTCACAAGACGTACATTGGTGGTGTGGGTCTGATGAGAGGTTACAATCTGTTCCTTTGTAAAACCGATTGCC
>CAZLTS010000199.1:0-2738 GCA_964562495.1 uncultured Lachnospiraceae bacterium
GCTTACTCTTGTGGTATTTGCAACGGTAATTCCTATGATGGTATGCGTATTTGCACTGCGTTATTCCATTCGAAAATTATTTGGTGCACATAGAGCGAAGGTTTCTAACCGTACCGCCTTTATTATTGAGTCTCTTATGGGAGAGAAGATTGTGAAAAATTACAATCGTGCAGAGGCCAGCAAGGAAATCTACAGTCAGGTGCATGATACCAGTGTAAAGCAGTGGATGCGTATCGTTTACAGAAACGAATTAAATACCCCCATTGTAGAAAGCTTCTGGAATATTGGAACCATTGCCCTGTATGGTTTGGCATTGTCCATGATTTTAGGTGGGAATACATTGGTAAATGCAGGCCTTGTTGTAACCTTTACTTCCTACATGACACAGTTTAGTGGCCCGCTTACGCAGATTGCAGTTATTATCCAGCAGCTTGCCCAGGTAAGCTCTAATTTGGAACAGGTATTTGATACCATTGATTATCCGGTGGAGATTGCAGATAAAAATAATAGTGTAGAGCTAAAGAATGTAAAAGGAAAAATTGATTTTAATGATGTTACCTTTTCTTATGATGAAGGCATTAACATATTGGAACACTTTGATTTACACGTAAAACCAGGGGAAACCATTGCATTGGTTGGACCTACCGGAGCCGGTAAGACTACGGTGATTAATATGCTGACCCGTTTCTATGATGTAGCAGAGGGAAGTGTTACCATAGATGATGTAGATGTACGAGATGCTTCCCTGTCCTCTCTACGCCGTGAGGTTGGTGTTTTAATGCAGGACCCCTTTATTTTCAAGGGAACCGTACTGGAAAATATCCGCTATGGACGTATCGACGCCACAGATGAGGAATGTATTCAGGCAGCAAAGACAATCTTTGCAGACGGCTTTATCAGCAAACTTCCTGGTGGCTATCATCATGTGTTAGAGGAACGGGGCGGAAGCTTATCAGCAGGGGAGAAGCAGTTGCTATCCTTCGCCAGAATTATTTTAAAGAATCCGTCTGTTGTTATCTTAGATGAAGCAACCAGCTCCATTGATACAGAAACAGAGAACCTGATTAAACAGGCGTTAGATGTGATTTTAAAAGATAAGACAGCCTTTATGGTAGCCCATAGATTGTCTACCATTCGGAATGCAGACCGGATTTTGTATATTGCAGATAAGGGAATTGCAGAATCAGGTACCCACGAAGAACTAATGAAAAAGAAAGGGCTGTATTACGCCCTGAATTAGCATAATCAGCCCTTTCTTGTATATTTTAATATACCATGTACTGCGTAGGAACAAAACATACCTATGGACTGGATTAAATTAAAGCCCAGATAGCGGTACACACGAAATGTCATGGCAGCAGATTTCAGTTTATTACCGGATTTGCTGCCCTTGTCATATCGATAAAATAAAAGCGGTTCATCAATACCGCAGGCACTTCCGTAGTGCTTTAGAATCTGAAGCCAGCTAATATAATCCTCATGACTGTCCTCGTGGCACATGGGATAAGCCAGCATGGCTTCTTTTTTAATGACTACAGAGGAGCAGTTAATGCTGTTGTGAAACAGCAGGTCGTGGTAAGTAATCTCCTCCTTCACATGAATCAGATGGTTTAGGGATACGCCTTTGGTATCTACCAGACTGCGGGCAGTGCAGCACAAGACAAAACCGGTCTTCTTTAACAGTGCCATCTGTCTGGCAAGCTTTCCCGGCGCCCACCAGTCATCTGCATCTAAGAATGCAATCCAGTCCGCCCGTGCCATGGTAACCCCTTTGGTCCGGCTGCCGGATGCACCTAGATTGCTATGATTTTTACAATAAACAATGCTCTGCTCTTCGGCACTTTCATAAGCACGAACCGCATCAGCTACAACCTGTGCAGTCTGATCGGTAGAACAGTCATCAATAATAATTAATTCTAAGGGAACGGCCTGTGTCATGACAGAATCAATGGCTTGCTTTATATAGTTTGCACCATTGTATACAGGCATAACAACGGACACAACAGGTGTCTGTACCATAAGACGTTTACCTCATTTCCAAAATAGTATGGAGTCATTATAGCAGATGAAAAATCGGATTGCAAATAAAATAAGAAAGACGTATACTAAGACCAACAAAATGAAACAAGCATCTGCAAAATGGAGGTTTTTATGTTACAGCTTCGGCCGTTAAAACAAAAAGATATAGAAGAAATCCAGCATTTTATAATTAGTGAAGAGGAGTTTTGGCTGTGGAATCAGGGAAGATTTTTTGCTTATCCAGTTTCTAAAGAAGCTATAAAAGAATATTTTAATTCCTTAGAGGGGGACAGCAGGGTGTGGAGTATGTGTGCCTGGGAGGACGACGAGCTTGTGGGACATGTGCAGCTTCGACTTCTCAAGGAGGAATGTGATTGTCTGAAGCTGGGCATGATATTCCTAAATCCCTATAAGCGAAAAATGGGTTATGGAAGTAAAATGCTTACCCTTGTTTTGGAATATGCAAAGCACTGCCTGGCTGTAGATAAGGTACGTATTGGCGTTTATGAAGATAATATACCGGCAAAGAAGTGCTATGAAAGGCTGGGATTTCATTTGGCTGATTCCAAGCTATTTCAGATAGAGAACATAGCAGGTCACAATAGAAAATTAGAATTTGTGGAAAAAGTCCTGTAAAGTGCAACGGGGAAAGTTGACAATTAAAAAGGAAAATGCTATGATACACCGTGTCTGCCAGTTGCAGACCAGAAAGGAAAACT
>CAZLTS010000200.1:0-2725 GCA_964562495.1 uncultured Lachnospiraceae bacterium
GAACGGTATAATCCCAAGTTGATTTTCGTATATGCTTCCTGTGCCTCCGGTATTATTGGAGATGATATTGATGCCATTACGGCAGATTTGTCAGCAGAATTTGACCGTACCATTATTCCTATTCATTGTGAGGGCTTTAAGTCTAAGATTTGTGCATCTGGTTTTGATGCAGCTTTCTTAGCTATTAATAAATACATATTAAAGCATGAGCGTATTCCTAAGGAAAAGGGTCTGGTAAACTTGTTTGCACCTACAACGGTCAGCTATGCAGACCAGTTGGAAATGGAGCGTATGTTATCTTTAATTGATGTACGTGTAAACTATATTCCATTTTACAGCTCCTTAGAGAAGATTAAGAAGATTCCGGCAGCAGAAGCATCAACTTCTATTTGTAAGGTATTTGCAGATGAGTTCATGAATACGTTGTGGGAAGATTATGAAATTCCTTATTCTCATACCGTTATGCCAATTGGTATCCGTAACACAGATAAATGGTATCGTGGTATTGCCAAGGTATTAGGTAAGGAAAAGGAAGTAGAAGAGATTATTGCCAAAGAGCATGAACGAATTGAACCATTAGTAGCCAAGTTAAAGGAACGGTTGCAGGGCAAGCGTGTATTTATTTGCGGTGGTACAGGACGCTCCTTTGCGGCAGCAGCTTTAATTGATGACTTCGGTATGAAGTTAGTAGGTCTTGAAACACCAACCTATGATGCAGATGCACAGGTAGATATTGAATACTTAAATGGTATTCACAAGGATTTCGTTGTGGATGTTGCCAATATGCAGCCATTTGAGCAGGTTAATCTGGTAAATAAGTTAAAGCCAGACGCATTTATTGGTGTGCCGGATTGGGCAGCCAAGCTGGGAATTCCTACCACACACGTATTAGATGGTAAGCGACCTACTATGGGATATGACGGTTTGTTATTCTTAGGAAATAAGATTGCAGACCAGTTAGAGAATCCAGGCTTTAACAAGAAGTTAGCCAAGCATGTGAAGCTGCCATACAAGGACAGCTGGTATGAAGAAAACGCATTTAAGTACATCAAAGGAGGAAAGTAAACATGTCACAGGTATTAGAAAATCCAAGAGGTGGATGTGTACTTGCAGGTGTATGCTCTGTATTAGAGGCAATTGACAGAGTCTGTCCGGTTTATCATTCCGGCCCGGGATGTTGTATGCAAACAACTGCAGCAGAACAGGGACAGTCTGGACATAAGTCAGCCTGCTTCGTCAGTGGCGTTTCCGTACCGTCCAGTAATATGTTAGAGAAGGAAGTCGTATTCGGCGGTGTCAATAAATTAAAAACAACCATTCAGGGTGCCATTGATATTATTGATGCAGATGCCTATTTTGTATTAACAGGCTGTACTGCAGGTATTATCGGTGATGATATTGTAAGTGTAACAGAAGAATTTCAGGAAAATGGTCATGCAGTATATCCCATTGAAACTCCAGGCTTTGCAGGAGACAGCAACTTAGGATACGAGGTTGTATGGAATACCATGATTGACCAGGTAATTGAGAAGGACGTGCCAAAGGATGATAAGTTAGTTAATATCTTCGGTATTGTACCATATCATGACCCATTCTGGAGTGGTAGTTTAGAAGAGATTGAGCGTATTTTAAATCAGCTTGGTTTAAAGGTAAACACCTTCTTTACTAAGCATCAGGGTATTGAGGATATTAGAAAGTGCTCCGGCGCAGCTTTAAATATTATTGTAAATCCATGGTTATTTAAAGGACCAGCAGAGAAGTTTGAACAGAAATTCGGTGTGCCGTCCTTACGGTTCCCAGGACTTCCTATCGGTGCAACGGATACAACTAAGTTTGTTCGTCAGGTAGCAGAAGCATTAAACTTAGATGCTGCCCTAGTAGAATCTGTTATTGCAAAGGAAGAAGATTATGTGTACAGTTATCTGGCACAGTCAATCGGTGTAGTAAGCTGGAAGCGTTTTGCTGTTGTTGCTGATGCCAACAATGCGGTAGGACTTACACGTTATCTGGCTAATGACTTTAGCTTTACTCCGGTACTGGTTATTGTATCAGAACCGATTTTTAGAGAAGCCGACAAACAACGCATTCTGGATCAGATTAACGATATGGAGTATGCGAGACCGCCAAAGGTAGTATTTACGGCAGATCAGTACGAAATCAATACTACCATTGAAAATGAAGAGGAAGAAATTACACTGCTTCTTGGCAGCACAAATGAAAAAGAAGTAGCACTGCGTAAAGACATTCAGTTTATTAACGCAGCCTTCCCTATGAATGAACGATTGATATTTAATCGTACTTATGCAGGTTATCGCGGCAGCCTGACATTTACAGAGGATTTGTACGACAACCTATAAAAACGAAAAATCAGAGATACGATTTATGGAAAGAGGGATTGCTTGCAGTCTCTCTTTTTTAATGGGAAATTGCATTTCCTATTACGCTCTTTGTTTAAATAGGAATTTTAATGGATTTCTAGGTGGACTTGTGGTAAGATAGGCATGTTGAAAAAAATCGCTAGGTTATTTGAAGCAAGTAGGAGGTATTAAAGTGAAAAAAAAGGTTGCTTTAAATGTGTATTTAGAGTGTGAAAAATGGTGGGTTTTTGCTCTCATGATGTTGGTAGGCGGTTATTTTGGCGCATTTACATATTCCATTCGAGGCGGTATGTTCTGTAATGCGCAGACGGCCAACTTTGTATTATTTGCCATGGCATTGGGAGATG
>CAZLTS010000201.1:0-2678 GCA_964562495.1 uncultured Lachnospiraceae bacterium
TTAGCTATTGCAGTTTCAATTGTTTTTGCGTTATTTGGAAAGCAAACTGTAAGAGGTCGCTATAGCGTCTGTATATATAGTTGATTCATTACCATCAGAATCTATTACTTTAGCGTATCCTATTGCATATACTATTACTGTCTCAGAGGCGACTGTTACCCTCAATGTATAGCTTCCTTCTAGTTTTAAAGAAGTTGTACTGCTTGTTTTAGAGGTATAGCACTTGCCCTGCTGAGTCATCCTCTTAATAACCCAGTCTTTACCCTTTTCACCATTGACTTTTTTAGTAAACAAATTGGTGCTTGCCATTCCAGTTATGCCCAATTTACTATTAGTCGCATATAACATACCTGCCTCTGTGACGGTATATCCTTCCGGGACACTTCTGGTAGCTTCGAAAAGCAATGCAGTTTTGCTGTTCAGCGTGGTGGCTGAATAGTTTGTCATTGCTATTGTTGGTTCTTTTATTACTGCGGTGCTTGAATCTACATACTTCGTTGTATATGTTACATCCTTGCTAGCTACAAAGCGATATGTAGAATTATGGCTTAAAACTGTACTATCGTCATTACCTGCATACCAGCCTTCAAAATTCTCGCCCTCTACATCTTTAGCTGTGACCGCCACAACATCGCCAGACTTAGCTTCATAATAGCCGTCAGCATTTGCCGTTGTCTCTATTCCATTTAGCTTAACTGTTACGTCTGAATCTGAAACGAATTTCAGCTTAATAATCTTTGCAACTGTATACGTTCCATCAGAATTTGCAAAAGCCTTATAGCCTTCTAAAATTGTAGTTTCCTCTGGTATAGCGTAATATGTGCCACCCGATAGGTTAAGTTTATAACCATTTAAGTTAAAGTTTACGCCCTTTTTAACTGTAACGCTACCGCTTATAGTAGTATCTGAATACAATTCTATAGTTACATTTTCTTCTGATGCTTCTATCGCATCGTTAATAGATGTATATACATTATTGCCAATAGCCGCTATATACTGTTTCCACTCCAGTGATTCGGCACCATAATAAGTGCCATCTTCTTTATTTGGTTCAGTAGGGATTAATTTTGTATTAAATCCATCTCTGTAATAAACAGTTGCACTTTTAACCCTATTGTTGTTTTTGCTGTTACTGCCAAAAGCAGTATTCATAATCTTTTCAAGGCTGTTAGGCAGTATTATTTCTTCTAGGTTGGTCATATTGCAGAAGTTTTTAGTATTGATTGTCGTGATGCCCTCACCTATTACCAGCTTTGTGACTTGGCGTGCCATATTGTACCAAGGCATGTCCTGTCCACTGCCATAAGTTTGTGTATCGCTTTTAGGTAACGCACCTTCTCCTTCGATTACCAATACTCCATTTTCGAGTGTCCAGGTGATGTTGTCACCCAAGGTGGCGTTTAACTGTGTTCCGCAGTTTTTACATGTTGCTGTTTCTTCATCTATTTCATGGTCAAGCCTCGTCCAGTTTAGTTCATTTGCTCCATAATTGTCAAATGCAAGGGTAAAGGCACAACCGCAGATTACCTCGGCACTTACGATTTTTGTAGCGTTTTTAGTTCCTCCAAATGCAGCCTTACTAATACTTGTCAAGCTATTTGGCAATTCTATCATATTTACCCCTATCAGATAATAGAAGCTTTTTTGACCGATTGATGTGATTCCCTTATTTACCACTATTTTTGTAATTTGGTCAGCCAGGCTGTACCAAGGCATATCATCTCCAGAACTTGATTGTGTTCCAGGCAGGGCACCGCTGCCTGATATAGTTAGCGTGCCATCAGCATACGACCATAGCACATCTGTATCATTTCCGTTCCAATCTTTAATGACATTATTCTCGAAGTTAATCAGCTCGCCACACTCTGTACAATAGCCATATTGATTTGAGTCTGGATGGTCTAGCTCGGTTTCGGTTTCTGTCTCTGTTTCCGTTTCGCTTTCTGTCTCCGTTTCGCTTTCTGTCTCCGTTTCGCTTTCCGTTTCCGTTTCTGTCTCGGTTTTCGTTGTTTCCTCAGTTACCGTACTTTCTTCGTTAGCATTCTGTTCCTCGCTGTTAAGTTCGCTGCCAGAGTCCTTCTCAGCTTTATCATCTTGATTCTGCACCTTATCGTTTTCCTCGCCATTCTCCTCGTTTTCATCTTCGGTATCGTTATCAGTTTTTTTATCCTTATCATCATTTGTTTCTTCATTTGTTTTCTCCTGTGTAGCCTCAGTTCCCTGCTCCTGTGCAAATGCCGTAACACTGCATAAGCCAAATACTAGCGTTAATACAAGAAGCATAGACAATGCACGTCTCCACTTCTTTCCACTTTTACTATTTTTCATTTGTCGTTCCTCCTTTCACACATGTACCTGCAGTTCCTTTTTACAATATAACTTTTATATATAAATTTTAAAGCTCTCTGTAATGTAAATATCGTTTTGTATACAATTAATGAAATCCTTATTTGTGCAATATTGTGATAGTTATGGATTATATGTTAATATTTCTGATTTTGCTAAATTCATTCGTAAGTTGCGTGGTTATAATATCTATTTTCTAACATTATACAGTCATATTGTCAGTTATGTCAATACAAAAGGCAGGTCTTCCGTTGTGGAAAACCTGCCTTTTTTACTTCTCCATTTCCTCTATCTCACATGTATGCACTTTTGTCTCCTTGTCGTAGTTTATG
>CAZLTS010000202.1:0-2664 GCA_964562495.1 uncultured Lachnospiraceae bacterium
TTAACTGGGCTGCAGTCAATGTAGTGGGCGTGCCACCGCCAATATAAATGGTCTGTAAGGGTTTGTTCTGATAGCAGCCTGCCACAAAACGAAGCTCCTGTTCTAAGGCATCTAAATACGCATCTACCAACTTAGCATACTGGGCTAAGGGATAGGAGGAAAAGGAGCAATAGGCACATATGGTGGGACAGAAAGGAATTCCCACATATAGGCTGTACCCTTCTTTAAATGGAAACTTAGAAATCTGTCCATACTCCTTATTTGCCACCTTCATAGCCAGATTTAATTTCTCATCTGACATTAAATACGTGTTTTTCATATAATGGCGTATAAATTCTCCATTCCGTCCATCTAACAGCATGTCTAAAGGCTGCTTAATGGGACGGATGCCTGTAAGAGTTCCCCAAGGCAGCTTCTTACCAGTATAATCACACAGTGTTACATATAAAAGCCGTTTTACCTGATTCTTTGCCTTCTGTCTGTTCTCTGACTCCATAGGGCCGTCATCGTGTTTACGAAGCTGCATCTTTCCACCGTATTGCTGATCAAAAATATTCACACCTACGCTATTGTCAATATACTCTACTTCTATTAAAATCTGATGTGCGTCTTGTAATGGCTTATTTACTTCGATTTTCCTTCCAAAATAAAACGCCCGCACCAGAGATTGTATATCATACTCAAAATTGGTCTCATATCGTTCTTCCAAAGACCGGTCTACAATTTTAATTAATATCATATGCTAATACCACTTTGCTTCATCTTTAATCGTTGTATCTGTGCCATGTCCCGGATACACCCGTACATCTCCCGGCAATTCTAACAACTTATTTCTGATGGAATCAGCAATTTTACGTTCACTGCCTGTAGGGAAATCCGTTCTTCCGTGGGATTCATAAAACAATGTATCTCCACTAAACAAAACACCTTCTGCCTCCAGATAGAAGCAGCAGCTTCCCTCTGTATGTCCCGGTGTATGGATTACTTCAATTTCCATTCCCCCTAATTCCAATACACTACCATCTGACAGATAATCAGAGATGGTAAGCGTAATGGGCATACCAAAAGCCTGGGATAGATTTAATCCGGTATCCCCGCAAAGCATGGCTTCCTCTGCCATAGCAAAAACCGGAAGCTTGTAGAAGCGAAGTAATGCTGCCACAGCACCAATATGGTCAAAATGCCCATGGGTAAGCAATAGTGCAACGGGAGTCAATCCCAGCTTCTCTATGGTTTCCTTAATCTTGCCTGCCTCGGCTGCCGGGTCAATAATGATGCATTCCTGTCTGCTTTCTTCCCAAACCACATAACAGTTCGTCTGCATGGTTCCCAGTGAAAGGCTTGTTATCTTTATCATTCTATAGTTAACCTCGTGTTCTTTCAATTGAAATGATGCTTTCCACCTGCCGCATTTTATCAATAACTTTATTTAAAGCACTGACACTTGTAATTTCAAAGCTAATGGTTATAGTAGCAATCCCTTGCTTACTAGTACGGCTGTTAATGGAACGTACATCTATATTTCTCTCACTTAAAATGTGAGACAAATCCGCCAAAATACCGGTACGGTTATTGGCGTAAATATTAATCTCTGCCAAATAGGTATCCTTCTTTTCTTCATTGGGATCCTGCTGCCACTCTGCTTCAATTAACCGTCTCCGTTCAAAATCTGGCAAATTAATCACATTAACGCAGTCTGTACGATGAATGGTAACACCACGTCCTCTGGTTACAAAACCAACGATTTCATCACCAGGCACCGGTGCACAGCACTTAGACAAACGAACAGACATATCTGCCATACCCTTTACAATAATTCCAGTCTTAGACTTGTGTACGTGTACATTCTTGCCCTTAACATCTGCATCTCCAATAGCAGCAAGCACCTGTTCATCTGTGACAGGCTGCTGATGATCCTTCTCATACAGCTCTAACAGCTTGTTAATGACCTGGCCTTCTTTTAATCCGCCTCTGCCTACTGACGCAATCAAAGCGTCTAGTTCCCGGAATCCATACTTTGCTACAACGCGGTCTGTATATTCCGGCTTCATCAAATTGCTAAGCACCACATTATGTGCTTTACAATACTGGGCAAGTAATTCCTTGCCCTTAACAATATTATCCTCTTTTAATTCATGTTTAAACCACTGGTTAATCTTATTCTTTGCCTGGGCGCTTTTTACCACATTTAACCAGTCTCTGCTTGGTCCCTTGGAATTCTGTGACGTAACGATTTCAATCCGGTCACCATTTTGAATCTTATAGTCAATGGGTACCATTTTCCCATTTACTCTGGCACCAACCATTTTGTTACCCACAGCACTGTGAATACTATATGCGAAATCAATAGGCGTGGAGCCATTGGGCAGATTCTTCACATCCCCATTTGGAGTAAAAGCATATACCTGTTCTGAAAATAAATCCAAATCACTTTTTAACAGGCTCATAAACTCCCTGTTATCAGACATATCCCGCTGCCATTCTAATACTTCCCGCAGCCAGGTAAGCTTTTCTTCTTCCTTTTTCGCTGTATCTACCTTTTCATTACTGCCGCCGCTTTCTTTATACTTCCAGTGCGCAGCAATACCATATTCTGCTGTACGGTGCATTTCATAGGTACGAATCTGAATCTCAAAGGGCTGCCCACTGGGACCAATCAAGGTC
>CAZLTS010000203.1:0-2661 GCA_964562495.1 uncultured Lachnospiraceae bacterium
TAGATGATTCAAATCTACGGTAATCTCTGGATAATCTCCCGACACAAGACGCACAACCATATCTGCTCGCTTGGATACGAAGGCAATGGCATCTAAATTGACTGATGCTGCCAGTACGTGTCCATGCTGATGATCTGTATGATTACCGCACACCTCTGTCCGTCCCGGTGCACTGTAGATTTCCACAGGCTGATTGCCAAATAATTGGCAAAACCTCTCCAGACCTGCTTCATAGCGCTTTCTTTGTATAGAAACCTGGGTATCCTCTACATAGATTTCCCGAAATCGTTCATCCATAGTACCGGTCCGCAATTTCTCTATAATAAGCTCTTTACGTTCCATAAGCTTTCCTCGCTTTTTGCTTAAAATTCTGCTTCTATTATACTACAATCGACCTGTTTTGTATACCAAAAAAAAAGGAAGCCACCCCTGAGAGATTCCTTCTCTACGGTATGTGACTTCCTCTTTTCGTTCTACTATTTAATTATAAATATTTAACCTACTGCATTATCAATCGCATCTGGATATGGATTGGTCGCAGAAACCTTAAACTTCACAGTATATGTATCATCGTCGTCCGCATCCCAACTGTCAGCAACCAAATAGTAGGTCTTTCCAGCCGTAAGTTCACAGGATGTATAATAAAGTCCATCATCATAATAAGAACCATAGGATAACGTTGTTCCCACACTATTATAGATATAAAGGCTCACACCTGCCGATGTTGTGTTATAGAAATAATACATTCCGGTTGTTGTAGGTGTAAATGCAAAGTAAGTATAGCTGCTACCTAACTTTGCTGAAAACTCTTTGTCTGCTTTGACTGTGGCAATGTCTTTGTTCTTCGTAACAGTCACAGTAGGTTTTACCGTTACACTCTTATTTTTTACCGTTACATTTACAGTAGCCGTATAGGTGCCTAAGAATGCACTACCTGCACTATGCAGCTTATAAGTGCCAGCTTTTAGATATAAGGTATCTCCAGAACCTACATAAGTATTCTTCGCATCATACCAACTACCATAAAAACTAATCTTATCATTTTCTGCTATGCTCACAGCATAATATGCAGTTTTTAGATTCTTTGTCGTGTTTCCACTAACCTTCTGTGTTCCAACATACTGATATTCATAGTTTGCATTATCTGCGTTCTGAACAGCAATTTTATAGGTACCAGCAGGAACTGTTGTATAATACTTTCCATCGTTAATATAAGTTTCCGTACTAGTAGTATATTTGGTTGTTGGGTCTGTATTGGTAATTATAACTTTGCCATCACTCATGGCCTTACCATCTGCTGTTGTCACAGTACCAGATAAGGTATAACCCTTCACTGCATTGATGGTTACGGTAATCGTTTTACTTAATTTGGTGTTTGCTGCGTCTGTTACCTTAACGGATACCTTCGTAGTGCCTGCTTTCTTAACGTCTCCATATACATAACCATAAGAAGCAGCCGTAAAGCCTGTGTTGCTTCCTACGATAGAATAAGTATAGCTTCCGCTTCCACCATACGCATATATAGCGGCATCTGCATATGCGGTTCCGTCACCTTCCAGTACCACATAATCAGTTGGTGCATAAACCTGAATGGAACTTGTATCATATACAAGATAGGTCTTAGTTACCTTAAAGGTATTACCCAGCTCATCTTTAAAAGTAAATACTGTATGATAGGTTCCTGCTTTTGTCGGTTTTCCACCTATCGCAACACTAGTTGCATAGCGTGATGTAATTTTCAGACCAGAAGGTAAGCCGCTTACTGTACAACTTAAGGTTCCATAGGCATTGTTCGTGCTGCTATACGTAGCATAAGCATACACAGTATCACTGATTCTTTCACCCTTCATAATACCCTTATAGATATTACTGGTATAAGTCTTCTTACCATAAGAATAAACAGTTTCCTTAGTCACTGCTCCCTTAGTACCAGTTAATCCGGTTACACTAATTCGTATTTTAGAACCTATATCAAACGAATCCTTATCTAAGGTAATGTAATAATTTTTGTTATCACTTGTAAGTACACTTTCAATAGCAAAATTATAACCATAGGTTCCACGATCATAATCCTTCTGTGCAACTTTAAATTTAGATGCTGCCAACTTCTGGGCATCTGCCAAAGTTACACGCAATGTATATTTATCCAAAGCTGTTACACTGGCAATACTGTTTGACTTCTTTACTGTAACTGTACAGCTTGCCTTCTTACCAGAGCCATCTGCTGCAACTGCTGTAATCGTTGCAGTACCTGCTTTCTTACCAGTTACTACACCCTTACTGCTCACCGTCGCCACGTTGGTTTTATTAGATTTCCAAACCACGTTTTTGTTGCTGGCCTTCTTATTTGTTATCGTGGCCTTTAGCGTTGTGGTCCTACCCACATATATAGTAGCTTTCTTCGTACTTAGCTTAAGACCGGATACCGGTGTTCCTACTGTAACGGTAATCGCTACCTTTTTCTTACTATTTGCCTTAGATGCTATCGTAACTGTTGTCTTACCAGCCTTCTTACCGGTAATTACCACTTTACTTCCAGACACCTTAGCCGTTACATATTTCTTATTTTTTACTGTAACTTTAATTTTTGTAGAAACGGATTTTGCTGAAACCGCTACCTTTACATTTAATGTTTTTGACTTTCCTTTGGCAACTGTTAAC
>CAZLTS010000204.1:0-2656 GCA_964562495.1 uncultured Lachnospiraceae bacterium
TCTGTAATTCCCGCCATGGTCGCTACGAAGGAGGAACCTACAGAACCTCGGGAGCCAACCAGATAACCGTCCTCATTAGACTTCCACACCAGCTTCTGGGCAATAATATACATAACAGCAAATCGATTGTTAATAATAGATTTTAATTTCCGCGCCAATCGTTCCTCTACGATCTCCGGCAAAGGGTCTCCATAGATTTCATGGGCTCTGTCATAACAGATTTTACGCAAGGTCTCGTCAGAATTTTCAATTACAGGCGGACATTTATCCGGACGCACCGGCTCAATATATTCACACATATCTGCAATCTTATTGGTATTCTCAACTACTACCTCATAAGCAGTCTGCTCACCTAAGTAGGCAAACTCCGCAAGCATCTCCTCTGTGGTACGCAAATATAGAGGTGCCTGATTGTCTGCATCTTTAAAGCCCTTTCCAGCCATAATAATCCGCCGGTAAACCTCATCCTCGGGGTCTAAGAAATGAACGTCACAGGTTGCCACTACAGGTTTATGAAACTGCTTTCCCAGCTCTACAATCCGGCGATTGTAATCCTGCAGCTCCTCTACAGAGGAGGTACTGTAGCGGTCACTTTCAATCATAAACATGTTATTACCAATGGGCTGAATTTCCAAATAATCATAGAAATCCACCAGTCTGGCAATCTCCCGTTCATCACGGCCGCCAACAATAGCCTGAAACAATTCTCCTGCTTCGCAGGCACTTCCCACCAGGATTCCCTCTCTATGCTTAATCAAATCACTCTTTGGCACACGAGGTCGCTGCTTATAATAGATTAAATGGGAATTAGAAACTAATTCGTATAAATGAATACGTCCCACTTCACTGGTTGCCATCAAAATAGCATGATGGGTTGGCAGCTTCTGCACAAGCTCCGGTGAGGACTGACTGTATGTATTTACTTCTTTTAGGGTATACACATTTCTGGCAGCGTACATATCAATAAACTTCACAAAAATCTCTGCTGTACACCGGGCATCATCCACTGCACGATGATGATGCTCTAAGCTGACACCTACAGCCTTAGCCACATTATCTAACTTATGCTTAGCAAGGGTTGGTAACAGCACCCGGGCCATAGCCACCGTATCGCCGTATACATACTCCTGTGGCAGCCCTAACTGTTTGCAGTTCTCTATAATGAAACTCATATCAAAATCTGCATTATGGGCAATTAACACACACCCTTTGCAAAATTCCAAAAACTGTGGCAGGACAACAGCAATCTCTGGTGCATCCATAACCATAGCATCATTAATACTCGTTAACTGCTCAATGCGGAAAGGAATTGGCTCCTTGGGATTTACAAAGCTTTCAAAAGAATCCACAATCTCGCCATGAGATACCTTAACAGCACCGATTTCAATAATTTTATTGGTAACAGGGCTAAAACCTGTGGTTTCTAAGTCAAATACAACATAATCTCCTTGCAGGGATTCCTCTGTGGCATTGGTAATAACTTCTTTTAAATCATCTACCAAATAAGCCTCCATGCCGTATAAAATCTTGAAGTTAAGCTCCTGCTCCTTCTTCTTATAATCCTTTTTAATATCATTAATGGCATGGAAAGCATCTGTAAAGCCCTGAACAACACCATGGTCTGTAATAGCCAGTGCCGGATGTCCAAAGGCAATGGCACGCTTAATCAAATCCTTGGCTGAGGAAACACCATCCATATCACTCATCTTCGTATGGCAATGCAGCTCTACACGCTTATAAGGGCTGATATCCTTTCTGGAGGAAGTAAAATCACCAATTTTCTTAATAGCCGTAACAGAACTTATGGTAATCTCTCCATCAAATTTATCAACCATGGTAATGCCCTTAATCTTTAAAAATTTGCCTTTACTAATGGCTGGTGCAATCTCCGGCAGATTCTCATTACGTAGAAACATCTTAACCATAATGGTATCCGTAAAATCCGTAACTGCAAACATAAGAATATTTTTCTCCCCACGGATTTCCCTGCTGTCTACAGAGATTACCTTGCCCTTAATGGTAACCTCGCCCATCTCGCTAATAATCTGGGAAATAGAAATCTCTTCTTCCTCTCCTGTAAATCCACGTCCATAGATTACATCTGGATCATCACTATATTTCACAGGCTTGCGGGTAAAGGAATGATTGTCCTGCTTACGTTCCTGTGAACCACTAGATGGCTTCTCACTACTACCGCCAGCACTGGAGGCCTGCTTCTGTTCCTCCTTCTTCTGGTGATAGGCTTCTTTTTCCCGCTGCATATCCATAATTGCCTGCACTTCCTGGGCAATCCGAAAATCATTATCCTTCTTATGACGGCTTTTTTCTGCCTCCGTTACAACGAAATCAATTTCTACCGGGACATGGCAGCGCTCATGGAAAATCTTCTCTAATATATTCTTTAGCTCGTCTAGTTTTCCCTCTGTAGCAATGGATTTGTGCACTGTAAACTGTAGGATTTTATCATCTGTAAATTCTGTCTTGGCAGAGGTTAAAATGCTTTGCATTACATGGCTGTAATGACCGATTTCTAACAGCATACTGTCCATATAAGTCTGGTACAAATTCTTGGCTGTATACTGTGCAGATAACGCATATTCCTCTATGAGCTTAACTTCCATAAGCTCGTTTGGGAAAAACTGTGCCACTATGGCTG
>CAZLTS010000205.1:0-2631 GCA_964562495.1 uncultured Lachnospiraceae bacterium
CCAATTAAGTGCATTTTCAGTCCATGCTTCTTAATCTTCTCCACACATATGTCAAATGCCTTTTTCTCCTTCTCATGATTTTCCGCTTCCCGCTTATCATCCTCCGGAGTTGCCACACGAATTACATTTTTCAGTGGCGCAATAATCTGGCTTTCCTCTACTTCCTTTACACCTGTGACAACACTACCGTATTCTACGCCTCTGGCTGTTTCCACAATAACGTGCTGTCCTGCTTCTATATCCATGCCTGCCGGTCCAAAGAAATAGATTTTCCCGGCTCTTCTAAATCTAACACCTACTACTGATACCATACTTCACTCCTTATCTCATTTTTTCTTTAATCGTCATAAATAACAATTCTATCGTTAATTCAAAGTTTACATTGGCGCGGATTCTGGTTTTCACCTTATCCATAGCCTCTATAATATCCTGCAGACCGCTAAAGCTGACGCTTGCCGCCTGCCTGCTTATTTCCTCTAATTCTTCTTTAAAAATCAGCCTGTCCACATCTTTCGTTGCTTTATATAGCAGCACGTCCCGATACCACATAGCCATCAGGTTCATGTAATCATAAATATCTTCCTTAAAGCTGCTTACCTCCTTGACTGCTGAAAGCACCTCTGACATCTCCATCTGTCTTGACTGCTTCGCAACCCGAAGTACACTATCCTTTAACTGTGCAAAGGTGGTGGAGGTGCTGTAATTAATCGCCTTCCCCACATTGCCGTCTGCAAACCGGGCAGCCAAAGCCGCCTGATAATCCGGAATCTGCAGCTTGTCCATTAAGTAATTCTTAATGGTCTGCTCCGGCACTGGCTTAACATTCAATAACACACACCGGGACATAATGGTAGGCAGAAATGATGCTGCATTATTCGTAAGCAGTAAAATCACTGCATATGCCGGCGGTTCTTCGATGGTTTTCAATATGGCATTCTGGGACGCCGCATTTAACTTCTCCGCCTCATCAATAATATAAACCTTGTACTGACTTTCATAAGGACGAATGGCAATATCATTATTTAACTGTTCACGCACCTCGTCCACACTAATGGTATTCGGCTTCTCATGGGTAACATAACGGATATCCGGATGATTGGCTGTTGCTGCCTGCTTACAGGAATGACACTGTCCACAAGGCTTGTCCCCTGTTCCCGTACACAACAGTGCTGCAGCAAAGGTCTCTGCCAGCAGCCGCTTACCACAGCCATCTTCCCCATTTAGAATATATGCATGAGACACCTTACCAGATGCCACTGCATTCCGAAAATGGGATACAATATGCTCCTGTCCTAATATCTGATTCATCGTATTCATTCTATCTACCTCCATACCGCAGACAATTCTATCATAACTAAGGGTATCTGCCAACCCTAGTCCATTACCTTCTTTATAAAATACCCTTCTCTCACGCCGTAGCTGCTTACATAAATAGCCTCTGCCTCAAAATATTGTACTACTGCATTTAAAAGTGCCAGTCCTGGAAGCAAGGTATGGGTACGGTCCGGCAGTAACTGAACAATCTCTGCCATTACCTTTTTCGGCTCCTTGTGATAGCGCTTTAACAGTTTCCTAACATCCTCCCCCTGCATCACTACATTTTTCTTTGTGTCATTCAGGGCATTGTAAAGCTTCAGTCCGCCCCGGATGCTGCCGCCTACACCACAAATGACTACATTTTCCATTTCCGGTGGCTCTATACGTGCCAGATATCGAACCATATGCTTCTCGATTTCTTCTAACTCGTCCTTCGTTGGAAACACCTTAGCCACATGCTCCTTATACATATTAAGGGAGCCCACAGGAAAGGAAAGTGCCTCTTTAATCTGTTTCTTTTCAAATATGGTAATCTCTGTGCTGCCGCCGCCAATATCCACCAGAATTCCACTCTCCAGAGGAACCCGCATAGACGCACCGATATAATCACATTCTGCTTCCTCTTCACCGGACAGCACGTCTACCCGAATACCTGTGGCATGATAAATGGCTTCAACAATTTCCTTTGTATTAATTACATTCCGAACAGATGCTGTGGCAAAGGCATGCAGCTTCTCTAAGCCAATGCTTTCACCAATTACTTTATAATCCTGCAGTACCCCAATGGCTGCATCTATGCCTTCTTTACTTAACACACCGTCCTCGTCAATATAGTTAGCCAGTCCGGTTGTTTCCTTCTTGTTAAAAACAGTTTTCAGTTTTCCCTGCTCTTGCATCTCAAATACAGATAATCGAATGGTATTTGAACCTATGTCTACAACTCCACGCATAATGCTCATTCCTTTCTAAACCTGGTCTTATTATCATCTTTTGCAAGTATTGGTTTCTGTTATTACACGGATTAATTTTTCCAGGCTTTCTTTAAAATCTTCATTTTGATATCGCCTTGTAATCCCCGCCTGTTTTAGGTTCTCTTCACTGAAATCTTCGCAATCTGCCAAAAATCTCCGGCAAAGCTCTGCATAGCCCGGCTTCTCCTGTTTGCGTTCCCGCTGTAGGGCACGACTAAGCCTCAGACCGTCCTCCACTTCTATATACAGTGGTTCTACCTGAGCTCTCCCGTAATAATCCCGGATTTTCTCATAAGATTCCAGTGTCCCAATATATAAATAGTTCTTTTCATCCAGCCGGATT
>CAZLTS010000206.1:0-2611 GCA_964562495.1 uncultured Lachnospiraceae bacterium
AGAGCACTTGACTTTTAATCAAGTTGTCCGGGGTTCGAATCCCCGATGTCTCATCCATTAAAGAGGAAGTATTTGAAAAGATACTTCCTTTTTTGCATTTGGGATTATTTTCTTAATAATAAATCATCTGGATTGGTGTATTTGGATGTCTAAAACTTCATAAAAATAAGGCTTCCTGTTTTAAATCCTTTTATTCAGTATATTTTTATGGTGAATATGAATTATATGGAAAAGCTATATTTCATTTGTATGATCAATATGAAAAAATATACATATAAAATGAAATAATTATTGCTTTTATAGATGTATTGTAGTAATATGAATAGAAAAGAGGAAGGATGTTCTAAAATGAGGAGAAGAATGTCTTTTTTCTCGAGGAAGCAAAAATTGAAGGAGGTAACAAAATGAAAAAAACAATTAGTTTATTGCTAACACTTTCTATGGTGGTAGCATGTCTGGCAGGATGTGGAAGTTCATCATCTTCTTCCAGTAGCAACGAAGGGGGCAGTTCCGACGCATTTTACATCGGAGGAATCGGACCGACAACAGGAGACAATGCAATTTATGGAACAGCAGCAAAGAATGCTGCTCAGATTGCAGTAGACGAGATTAATGCAGCAGGAGGAATCAATGGTTTCCAGATTGAGTACAATTTCCAGGATGACCAGGGTGATGCTGAAAAATCAGTTAATGCCTATAATACTTTAAAGGATTGGGGTATGCAGATTCTGATGGGTTCTGTTACAACAACACCTTGTATTGCTGTTGCAGATAAGAGTGCAGAAGACCACATGTTCCAGTTGACTCCATCCGCATCTTCTACAGATGTTATTGCAAACGATAACGTATTCCAGGTATGTTTTACAGACCCGAACCAGGGATCTGGATCCGCTATTTATATTGGAGAGAATCAGCTTGCAACAAAAGTTGGTATAATCTATGACAGTTCCAGTGTTTACTCTACTGGTATTGAAGAGAAATTTAAAGAAGAAGCAGCAAATCAGAGTTTTGAAATCGTAGCAGAAGAAGCATTTACAGCAGATTCTAAGACTGATTTCCAGACACAGCTTCAGAAAATGCAGGATGCAGGTGCAGAACTTGTCTTCCTTCCAATCTACTACCAGGAAGCTTCTATCATCTTAAAACAGGCAGATACCATGGGTTATCAGCCAAAATTCTTTGGTGTAGACGGAATGGACGGTATCCTGACTCTGGAAAACTTTGATACATCATTGGCAGAAGGCGTTATGCTGTTGACACCTTTCGCAGCAGATGCAGAGGATGAGGCAACACAGAGCTTTGTATCCGCTTACCAGGAAAAATATGGTGAAACTCCAAACCAGTTTGCAGCAGACGGTTATGATGCAATTTATGTTATCAAAGCAGCTCTGGAGAAAGCAGAAGCAACACCAGATATGAGCGTATCCGATTTAGGAGATGCCTTAAAGACAGCAATCACAGAAATTTCTGTTGACGGTTTAACTGGAAAACAGTTGACTTGGGAAGCTTCTGGTGAAGTAAGCAAAGCACCAAATGCAGTTATTATCCAGGATGGTGTTTATGTAGGTATGTAATAAAAAGTTTACATAGCCCGTAAATGGGTTGCCCCTAGGGTAACCCATTTCTTTTTATAACATGGTAATTTTTTAGAAAGATAGATTGCCCGATTGAGATAGTCAAGAGGGAAGGTAAGCATTTCAAAATATATATCAACGGTGATTGTATATTTCGAAATGCTTATAAAATAAAATCTATCGAGAAAAAGAGGTTGAAAGAATGAGTTTTATAAACTATTTGATCAATGGGCTTAGCCTTGGTAGTATTTATGCCATTATTGCACTTGGTTATACGATGGTATATGGAATTGCCAAGATGTTGAATTTTGCCCATGGAGACGTCATTATGATTGGCTGTTATGTTGTATAACATTCGTTGTAATAGTCGCCTAAGTTGTCTATATAATTTTTATCCCCGCCTCCACGCACAGTAAGGACGGTGATGGAGCTTTTATCAGAGTCTGTGGTGGTAGTGCCATTCTGGTTTGTTGTCGTTTGTGTCGTTGCACCGTTTGTTGCCGTGGTCGAGCCGCCACTGCTGCCTGACGGTGTGGTCGTAGTAGTTGTTGTCGTTGTGGTTGTCGTGCCTGTGACTGTTGTCGCAGGGTTGACCTCAAGACCGCTGAACCTATTGCCCGTGCAAGACGGGAGATAGATTGAAAGCCCCTTTCTCACATGGGTTTTTGCATAATCCGAATCTGAGCAGTTAAAATAATCATATGTGGCGGGTGTTGTGTCATCCCAGGTGCTATCCACGTTGTAATAACCGTCGTCAAGTTTTACAATATTCCATGCGTGGTTTTGCCCCGCATAGCCTGTCACATAATAGCACGGTATTCCAAGCTGCTGCAACAAATACTGGTACGCCCTTGCATATCCCGCACAGACCGTCCTTCCGTATACCAACGCACTGTAGGCGCTCTGTGTCATTGGCGCATTGGCATCATATTTTACCTTTGATATAAGTTCATCATGGCAGATTTTCTCTTTCTCATAATCGGTATAATGTCCATAGGTTTCATCGGTTATAAGCTTTGCAGCTGCGGCAAAGGTGT
>CAZLTS010000207.1:0-2601 GCA_964562495.1 uncultured Lachnospiraceae bacterium
CTGATACCATATACAATACCGAAGTTTACTGCTTTCGCATTCCGTCTTAGCTGTGGTGTTACCGCATCTAAAGGCACTTTAAATACATTGGCTGCCGTAATGGCATGGATGTCCTGTGCAGACTGATAGGCTTCTATCAGATTCTCATCCTGGGACATGTGCGCCAGAATCCGCAATTCAATCTGGGAGTAATCTGCATCTACAAATACATACCCCGGCTTAGGAACAAATACCTTACGAATCTCTCGTCCCAACTCCATACGGATGGGAATATTTTGCAGATTCGGCTCTGTACTGGAGATTCTTCCGGTTGCTGTTATGGTCTGATTAAAGGTACCATGGATTCTGCCATCCTCTTTAATAAACGTAACCAGTCCATCTGCGTAAGTCGACTTTAATTTGGTAAGCTGTCTGTATTCTAAGATATCCTTAACAACCGGATAATCCGGTGCCAGCTTCTCTAATACCTCTGCAGAAGTAGAATAGCCAGTCTTTGTTTTCTTGGCACTGGGCAGCCCCATTTCCCCAAATAAAATCTCGCCTAGCTGCTTCGGGGAATTAATATTAAATTCCTTTCCTACTGCTTTATAAATGGAATCCTGCACCTGGGCAATCTTCTCTCCCAGCTTCACGCCATAAGCCTGAAGGGCTTCTTTATTTACGCTGACACCCACCTGCTCCATATCGTATAACGCATAGATTAGGGGCATCTCCATATCTGTATATAAAGGCAGCATACCTGTCTTAGTAAGCTGTTCTTTTAGCACGTCAAAGGCATGATAAGCTGTCCACGCCTGTTTACAGGCATAGGTAGCAAACTGAATGGAATCCTTTAAATAAGCCTCCTTAGGGGACAGCTTAGCAAACAGCTCATGATATCCAGGTACTGTTTCTGTTGTAAAATCTCTTGCCAAATCGTCGGCACCATAGGAATCCTTTAGCGGATTTAATAAATAAGCTGCAATGGCACAATCATATACCTTACTTCGGTCAGAGACAGCCAGAAAACTAAGCTGAGACTTTAAATCAATGACAGCCAGACACGCTAGCTTATCAAGCCAGTTACTTAGAAAAATCTGTAACGTCATCATTGGAAGCGCATCATTTACAGGTACCCAGTAAACCACCTCATTTAGTGCAATGGCAATACCAAGTGCTTCCCCGTTGTCTGTCATCCATTGCAAGGCCCCAATTTTCTCCTGTAATGCCCGGGTACACATAGCTTCAAATTCTGTTTCATTTGTAATAAAAACAAACTGTTCTTCTATAGACGAGGTCTTCTCCTCCTGCTTATGAAAACGATTTAAGAAGCTTTTAAACTCCAGCTTCTGAATATAAGCATAAGCCTCCGGCGTATAGATATCACCCATTTTTGTCTCTAATAGGCTAAGCTCAATCGGTGCCTGCGTGCATATGGTTGCCAGTGTCTTGCTTAAGACTGCTAAATCATAATGCTCCAGAATAGCCTTAGCTGCCCGGGGAGGCTTTACCTCCTCTGCGTGTTCATGTACTGCTTCAATAGAACCATACTGGGCAATCAGCTTCGTAGCCGTCTTTTCTCCAATGCTCGGCACCCCAGGAATATTATCGGAAGCATCCCCCATCAATGCCTTAACATCAATAAACTGTGTAGGCGTAACCAGGTACTTTTCCTGCACCTGTTCTGCCATATAATCTTCCACTTCGGTTTTGCCGCCCTTAGTCTTAGGAATACGAATCTTAATATGGTCAGAAGCCAGCTGCAGCAAATCCCGGTCACCGGATAATACCGTAACCGTAAATCCCTTCGCTTCTCCCGCTTTTGCCAACGTTCCGATGACATCATCAGCCTCGTAGCCTTCTAGTGTAGCAATGGGAATCCCCATGGCACCCAGAAGCTGTTGCATAATTGGCACCTGCTCCTTTAATTCAGGAAGCATAGGTTTTCTCGTACCCTTATAAGCCTCATACATCTTATGACGAAAGGTAGGTTTCTTTACATCAAAAGCTACAATTAATGTATCCGGCTGCTCCTCCTCTAAGATTTTAAATAATATATTTAGAAAACCAAAGATTGCATTGGTATGTTGTCCCTGAGAATTGGTTAAATCCGGCACACCGTAAAATGCCCGGTTTAAAATACTATGTCCGTCAATTAGTAATAATTTTTCCACACAAATCCTCCTCTTTATAGCGCCCGCCACAGGCAAAATAGAAAGGTTAATGCTGTAATTACCTCAGCACACACAAAAACCGTCATGCGAAAACTGGCAATCCGTTTTTTAATATCTAACCCTTTCATGGCCGCATCTAACTGATTCATTAATCCGGTGGTAAAATCCAAAGCACCATGTTCCATGGCATCCTCATCGTCTAAACCGGTTTTTAATATATAATAAATCTCCAGCTCATCATAACAGTCATCACAGCTATGCGCATGTTCAACAAATTCTTTTAATGTTTCATCTGGAATTTCCTCATTATTTAAAAATGCTTGTACCTGTTTTTGAAACTCGCTGCATCTCATAGGTGCCTCCTGTTTTAGACCTCTGACATAATTACAAACTAATCCGATTATCAGTATACTACTTTTTTCTGTTTTAGGCAAGAACAAAGAGTCGC
>CAZLTS010000208.1:0-2589 GCA_964562495.1 uncultured Lachnospiraceae bacterium
TGTTAAATAACAGATGCAATTCACGCTTAACCCGTTTCCAGCCTGTAGTGGGTTCAATAACGATTTTCTTATTTACATAGGTTGCCATAAGGGAACGCTTCTTTCCAAAGCACCAGTAGCTATACGGAAATGCCTTACACAATCTGCTAAAATGAGAATCAAAACTGATGGTCATCTGTACTGTGATATCCTTGATTCTGGCTTCGCAACTCCAGTGTTGTGCCTTCGTCTCATCTACCGGAATGCTAATATGGAAGGAATGTCGCTTATAAATAGACGTTCCAAATACTTTCGTATGGGCATACCGTTCATTATAACAAAGTGGAAATTTTTTCTTTTCACAACGAATATACACCTCATCTGACATGGCGTATAAAATGGGGTGAACCGTTCCATCGATTTCCATCTTACCGTCTACATAGTCCATAAACAGAATATTCACAGGCATATCCATAATCAGCTTCATGGGGATACCTGCTGAGCCAAAGAAATACTGTTCCTTTTCTTCGTTGTAGTATGGCTGGAAGCAATAATCCGAACCATATTTCATAATACCCCAGACCCATTTCACGCTGTCAAATCCATTACACTCCGGTATCTTTTGTTCATTTAAGATAACCCTCTCATCAATATACTGTAATGCTGGGGCTAAGAATTCAAGATATACATCTCCCTTACCCTCTTCAATGACGTGCTTATTTTTATTATTCATATTGCTGTAGAAGCGCGCACGCAGGGAGAATATAAACTGGTACTGTACAAACTGAGGAACCTCCCCATACTGCTTCTTTAGCTTCTCCATATAGGGAAGCCAGAAGTTAGTAATGGAATCAAAATACCATTCTGTGGTATACAAGCCATGAAAGAAGGTACCGTTATTTTCTTCATAATCCCAGCTATAATAAACACACCCTTTGGTTATATAAGTAATTTGCTTTTCATTTAACATAAGGTTAAAGAAAAACTCCCGTTCTGCTTCAAGACCTAATGTACTGTCAAACTGCGATGCCTTAAGTAGGGAAGCGGCAATCACCGTACCGCCAAACTGGAATGGAAAGCAGCCACACCACTGCTCCACTGACACCTGTATAACCTTAGGAATCCGCTGATTCTCATACAACTGCTCATACTGCCGAAATGCACCCAACTCTCCATTTGGTAAAATCTTCTGCAGCATCGTCACAGCTGTGCATTTTCCCGACTGCAGCAGCTTGCTTAAACGATTAATTGTCTGCTTATCAAATACATCTCCACTATGCAGTACCGTAACATAGTCTCCTGTTACATGCGGTGTTGCCAGATTATAACATTCTGTCGTCTGCTCCCACCCTTCCTCTAAATAAGTAAAAGATAAATGGGGATTTCTTATGTTCTGTAATACCTGTCTGGGGCGTTCATATTGAAGCTGTGGCTGACAGATAATAAGCTGTAGATCGTTCTTTACCCGTGGCAACTCCTTTTGCAAAAAAGCCAACGTTTTTTCTGTTTCTGTGCTCTGTCCGTTCAAGCAGCAGATCACTGATAGTTTCATGGTGTATTCTCCATTCATTGGTTATTTTGTACTTCATACATTTTAATAATATGGGCATGGCGCTCCTCCTCAGGTGGAAGCTCCATATAATCTCCAAACAACTCGGTCAAATAATAATCATAACATCCCGGTGCAATTACCTGTCTGTCCCCAAAGGTAACTTGAACAGGTTCTACAAACTTCTCCCGGGGCATCGTTTCCTGTGGTCCATATCCACATGCAATACCACCCACATACTGACTGCTTTCAAAGTCATATACCTGACACAACTTCTCTAATCTTCTAATTGTGCGTTTTTTCCCAAATAACACATGGGCAAAAGGCTTCAATACCGGTTTCACCAGCTTCTTAACCAGATTCCCGCCACGTCCCGGTTTCGCCTTTAAATACATTTCCATACGCCGCAGCCTTTTAGACTTTTGGAAGATACGTGCAATCTCCTCTTTATCGTCAGGCAGGCCGTCCATAGGGAATATATCAACCCAAACGTAGATATCATATTTGTCCTTGGTATAGTATTTCTCCAGTCTGGTATTCCTATCCACTAATTTCGTATAAGGTTCATTCAGATTTCCCAGTCTGGGTGACAGAAACTGATAGTCCGGCAGGTACGGCTGTGCTCCTATGAGATGCTGCAGCTTCTCGTAATCCGGTCTTGGCATAAGCAAATCAATATCATCGTCCCAAGGGATAAAATCCTGATGCCGGATTGCCCCAAGAAGAGTACCGCCACATAAGTAGTAGCGAAGCTCATGCTGTTTACAAAAATCATGGAACAGATACAGCATTCTTCGCTCTCGATTATGAATTTCCTCCAGACTTAACTCTTTTAACGTCATCCCAGTCTCCTGCCTTATTCTTACTCTGCTGTTTCTTCCTTCGTTGCCAACATACTTCCAATCATACGACGATAAGATTCCTCTAAACCGATTACCGGTTTCCAGCCTAACGCCTGCAGCTTATCGGAATTTAGTCGCATATTTACGTCCGGTGCATAGCCATAGGTCATGGCACTTTCCGGAATATCAAAAATCACCTGAATCTCATTATTTGCAATC
>CAZLTS010000209.1:0-2579 GCA_964562495.1 uncultured Lachnospiraceae bacterium
AGCATTAAATTCATCTATGCGCTGCTTTGTCATATATTCGTGAGAATCAGATTTTTCCTTAGTGACCTGAATAATGGATTCTATGTAAATAGGAACGCCAGGCTGTTTTGCCTGAATATCTGTAAGCATCTGCTTGTATTTACTAATGTAGTTATCAACAGATGGATAACCTAATTCGTTCATGCCCAGTGCAATGAGAATCCGGTCAAATTCTTTTCCTTTCAGTGCTTTCATTACAGTTTTTTTCTTCTTACCGTCTGTAACAAAAGCAGTATCATACAGACCCTCCACAGTTAAACCAGTATTTGCATAGAAAGTGCCATATTCAATTCCTGAAAACAGATGTAGTCCGTCAGTTCTGGAATCACCGATAAATAAGGATTGCTCAAATATCTGATCGGCACCGGCTTCGGTTGTAAATGGTTCTTCTGTTGTAGTCTCTTCAGTAGTTTCCTCTGTAATTTCTTCGGTAGTTTCTTCTGTATCTTTTGTTTCTGTGTCTGATGTAGTCTCCCCATTTGATGAGTCTTCTGTGGATTCATCCGGTTGTGTTGTATTTTCGTCAGCCGGACTACAGGTTGACTCAGTTGTTTGTTCTAAATTACCCTTATCATTTTTATATACACTGACGATTACACACCCCAATGTAATCATCAGAACTACAAGTAGTAGTGATAATGTCGGTAAAAGATTGGAAGAAGGTCGAGCAGACGAAGGTTGTCTTTTCATAGTGCCTCTATTCCCCGCAAATGCGGCAATCTTTTCTTAGACAAAATTGTGCCAATTTCGCCAAACTCTATGATATACTATTTTAAATTAGAAGTAAAGCGATTTTTCAAACATATATATTAAGTTTTTTCGACATAGATATTAAGAATTTGTTGCAATCATAAAGGTTGCATACTATAATCTAGCCAAAGGAGAAATCAATCATATGAAGATACTTTATAGAGGCGGCGAAGGAGAAGTCGTAGAGAAGAAATCCAGATTTATCGGGCAGACGATGCCTGTTCAGTCAGAAGAAGAGGCGTTGGCATTTATCCAAGAGCGAAAGAAGCGTTATTGGGATGCCCGCCACAATTGTTTTGCTTATGTAATCGGTGACAGGCATCAGATCAGTCGATGCAGTGACGATGGAGAACCGCAGGGAACTGCTGGAAAACCTATGTTAGACGTGCTGTTAGGGGCAGATGTTCATAATTGCGTAGTTGTAGTTACCAGATATTTTGGCGGTGTGCTGTTAGGTACCGGTGGATTGGTACGGGCTTATCAGGCAAGTGTTAAGGCAGGACTAGAGGGAAGTGAGATTCTGGATGTTACTCTTGGCATGCGTATGTTAATTCGAACGGATTATAATGGAATTGGCAAGCTTCAATATATTATGAATCAGATGCATTTAGCAGAGATAGACACCCGATATACAGATGTAGTGGAAGTGGAGGCTATGGTGCCTAAGGAGGAACAGGGGCAGTTCGTTACGAAGGTAACAGAAGCTACCAGTGGTCGCGCAGAGTTAGAAGAGATGGGAATGTTCAAATATGCAGTTGGAGAGAAGGGCGTAATACTTTTTCCATAAAAATAGAGCCATACAGTTTCGTACAAATACGGAATGTATGGCTCTTCGTTTCCTTAAGAGGATTTACTTTCTATTCATGTTAGCACGTTTACGTAAGGTAGGGTCTAGGATCTTCTTACGAATACGCAGATTCTTTGGTGTAATCTCCAGAAGCTCATCAGTATCAATGAATTCCAGACATTGTTCCAGACTTAGCACCTTAGGCGGTGTCAGCTTTAGGGCATCATCAGAACCAGATGCACGTGTATTGGTTAACTGCTTTTTCTTACATACATTTAGCTCGATGTCTTCGTCTTTACCATTTTGACCGATAATCATACCAGAGTATACCTTTTCGCCAGGACCGATAAACAGTGTACCACGCATCTGGGCATTATATAAACCGTAGGTAATGGATTCTCCTGCTTCGAAGGCAATTAGAGAGCCCTGTCCACGATACTGAATATCTCCCTTGTAAGGACCATAGCCGTCAAAGATTGTATTCAGGATACCATTTCCTTTGGTATCTGTCATAAACTCACCACGATAGCCAATCAAACCACGTGCAGGGATGGAGAATTCCAGACGCTGGTAGCCGCCGTTTGCTGTACTCATATTCTGAAGCTCGCCTTTACGCTGGCTTAATTTCTCAATCACTGTACCGGCAAATTCTTCTGGAACATCTACGTAAGCCTTCTCCATAGGCTCAAGCAGCGCACCGTTTTCATCTTTATGATATAAAACCTCTGACTTACTTACCGCAAATTCAAAGCCTTCACGACGCATGTTTTCAATCAGGACTGACAGATGTAATTCACCACGTCCGGATACCTTGAAGCAGTCTGCAGTTTCTGTTTCTTCTACACGAAGAGATACGTCTGTGTTTAATTCCCGCATTAAACGTTCCCGAATATGACGGGAAGTAACGAATTTACCTTCCTGTCCAGCTAATGGGCTGTCATTTACCATGAAGTTCATGGAAATGGTTGGCTCAGAAATCTTCTGGAACGGAATGGGGTTTGGT
>CAZLTS010000210.1:0-2564 GCA_964562495.1 uncultured Lachnospiraceae bacterium
AACGGTCTTATGCTCCCGCTTCGCACCCTTAAGCATCTTATCCTCTCCGGTGTCTGCATCACTGGTTAAATGACCTACATCTGTGATATTCATAACACGCTTAACGTCATAGCCCTCAAACCGCAGATACTTCTCTAGTACATCTTCCATAATGTAGCTTCTTAAATTACCAATATGAGCGAAATGATAAACAGTAGGTCCACATGTATACATACCTACCTTGCCCTCTACATTAGGCACAAATGTATCTTTCTTTTTTGTCAATGTATTGTATAAAAGCATTTATTCGTCCTCGCTTTCCTGTCTTCTCTTTTCTAACGCATGTAACTCCTGCTTGATACGAGTAATCTCGCCCTGCAGCTTCTCCAAATCTGATTCTACAGGGTCCGGCAGATGAACCTGATCCATATCCATTCTCGGATGCTTTACTAAATCTCGTTTTACTACGTGGCCCGGAACGCCTACAACAGTAGAGTTCGGCGGCACCTCTTTTAAAACAACAGAGCCGGCACCAATCTTGGAATTCTCACCGATTGTGAAGGAGCCTAATACCTTTGCTCCGGCACTAATCATAACATTATCTTCTATGGTAGGATGACGCTTACCAGACTCCTTACCGGTACCACCCAAAGTAACGCCCTGATAAATAGTTACATTATCACCAATAATCGTGGTCTCGCCAATTACCACGCCATGGCCATGGTCAATAAATAAACCCTTGCCAATCTGTGCACCGGGATGAATCTCAATACCGGTTTTTCTGGCTGCCCGCTGTGAAATTTTTCTTGCTTTGTAATATTTCCCCTTTTCGTATAGCTTATGTGCTCTTCTATAATGAAATACTGCCCAGAAATAGGGATATAATAACACTTCCCGTTTTGATTTAATGGCAGGATCTCTTTCCTTAATTACTTCGTACTGCTCGTTAATATATGATAAAAAACCCAATTTTTTAGTCTCCTTTTATTCACCCCGAAAAATATATTCCTAGTCTATGTAATTTCCCGTTTTTTGTCAACCATTCTTTTCCCGAATTACATACTTCGGTGCCAGCATCACAGGATGGTAGGATAATTTTGCCTGCCTTAATCCATCAATTCCCATATCATCTTCCCGATTGACATACTGTGCTTCTGGAAAGCCATGAATTAAAAACTGCTGGTTAATATAGGCATACAATCCACGAATATCCGGATTCGCCTTTTCTATATGGATGACAGCCATTTTCTGTGTCTGTTGGTAACTGCCTATGGAAAATGCTTCCAGTGTTTCATCGATATAGACACCACAAACTAAAAATGACAATTCCTTCCAGTGAGACAACACATAGGAAATTCCCTGCTGTTCATACATGTCCCGGTCATAGTCGTCCGCTAAGGCCCTGGTCTGTTCCCATCGCTGTAAGAATTCTAAGATTTCTTCTTTGTGCTCCGGGCCCAGAAGGGCCATACGACATCGTTTTCCATATTCTTTTAAGAAACCGTTTACATGGTTTTTCTTCTTATGATAGGCACGACCACTTAAAGTGCGAAGCTTATGGGCATCATAAATGTAATCTGCATATCGCCGCAGTGCTTCCACCTCATAACGTTCCTGTGGCAGATTCAGGCACTGCAGTGCTTCTTCATCTACCAGATACATCTCCATAGGTCGCTTTAATTCATGGGTAAAATATGTTTGAATCTCATCAAAACAAGCTTGCAGATTCTCCTTCTTACATGCCGGCACAATGGTATAACACTCCGTAGGAGTTTGCATAAGCCACACAAGCCCGGACTGCGTCTGCGCAAAAGCTGTGTGATAAAAGTCATGCCATATATATTGTTCTAAAACTGCATTTTCACAATTCATGGTAGGACGCAGGTTTAAATATTCCTCAATAACGCCACAGTCCTCCACTGTCATTGTTTTCATATCTATCATTATCTTAAATTGCCTTTATCTTTAATTTAGATGGACTCTTCCGCAACCACTGCAGCCATTGCAGCCAAGCTGTGTTATCCCAGAATCTGAAGCACAATAGCTATAATTTTCTACGGTTTCTAATGCGCAGATGGCCTGTGCAGAAATTCCTGCTCCACTTCGGGTAAGTCCAAGTCCCTCCTCTGTGGTTGGCTTAATATTCACACGATTTACATCTATCTTTAATGCCCGGGCAACATTCTCTGTCATCTCCTGACGGTAAGGCATAAGCTTGGGTGCCTGGGCGATAACAGTTGCATCTATATTACCTACAAAGAACAGGTGCTCAGAAAGCAGTGCACCTACATGCTCTAATAATTTAATACTGGAGATACCCTTGTATGCCGGATCTGTATCCGGGAAATGCTGTCCAATATCTCCCAATCCTGCTGCTCCCAACAGTGCATCCATAATCGCATGTAACAACACATCTGCATCTGAATGTCCTAACAATCCCTTTTCATAAGGAATCTTTACGCCGCCTAGAATCAAATCTCTGTCCTCCACCAGGCGGTGCACATCATAGCCCATTCCTACTCTCATATTCTCTCCATTCCGCATTTTATACTTTGTTTTATCTCGACATAATGTTCCTAGTGGAG
>CAZLTS010000211.1:0-2546 GCA_964562495.1 uncultured Lachnospiraceae bacterium
CTGGCACCTGCAATAATCATCTTAGGCTTTACCTCTCTGGCAGTCTTAGCCATAGCTTCATAGTCAATATAACCTTCATCATTTACACCATAAGGTACAATATTAAAATACTTACCTGAAATATTAACCGGGCTTCCATGGCTTAAATGTCCGCCATGATCTAAGTTCATACCCATAACGGTATCTCCTGGCTCTAGTACTGCAAAGAATACTGCCAGATTCGCCTGTGCGCCGGAATGAGGCTGTACGTTCGCATAGTCACAACCAAACAACTGGCAGGCACGTTCAATTGCCAGCTTCTCTACAATATCTACCTTCTCACAGCCACCATAGTAACGCTTACCCGGATAACCTTCTGCATATTTATTTGTAAGCACGCTGCCCATTGTAAGCATAACATCCTCGCTTACAATATTCTCGCTGGCAATCAGCTCAATTGTATTTCTCTGTCTTTTACATTCTGCCTGTAATACGGCGCCTACTTCTGGATCAGCTGCCGCAATTTTTGCCATAATCTCGTCTACCATCATTTTTCTCCTTTTCCTGTTTCTTCCTACGATTGCTCGTTGGTACTATTATAAGTATCACTTGCCATATTGTCAATTATTCTTAAGCAAAGCCTGATACACATCTCGTTTGGAAATACCTCTGTCCTTAGCCACTCGCTTCATAGCCTCTTTATGCTCTATGCCCTGGCTTTCATAATACTCCATGTGCGCCTCTAAATCCATTTCCTCCCAGACTGCCCGGCTTTCTGACTGCACGTCCTCCATTGACTTACCTGCAATCACCAGTACAAATTCTCCTTTCGCCTCTGTTTCCCGGTAATGGGCTAACGCCTGAGAAAGTGTAGTTTTCCAGCCATTCTCATGAAGCTTGGTAAGCTCCTTACAAAGTGTAATACTTCGTTCTCCCAAGACTTCTAACAGCTCTGCCAGAGTCTTATCCAGCCGGTGGGGTGCCTCATATAAAATAATCGTGCGGGTTTCACGCTTTAATTCCTCCAGGATAAATGCCCGTTCCTTCTTATCCGCAGGCAGAAACGCCTCAAAACAAAACCGTCTGGTCTTCTGTCCGGACATGGATAGTGCCGTAACACAGGCTGCCGGTCCCGGCAAGGCTGTTACCAAAATTCCTGCTTCGTAACACTGTCGTACGATTTCCTCTCCTGGGTCTGAGATGCCCGGTGTCCCTGCATCTGTAATCAGGGCAATGTTCTTTCCCTCCTTTAGCAAGCCTACCAAATGCTGGGCTTTGTCCACCTTATTGTACTCGTGATAGCTAGTCATAGGGGTAGTTATCTCAAAATGATTAAACAGCTTTCTGCTGTGTCTTGTATCCTCTGCCGCTACTAAATCTACTTCCTTTAAGGTACGAAGCACCCGCCAGGTAATGTCCTCCAAATTGCCAATGGGAGTAGGACACAAATATAAGGTTCCTGTTTCTTTATTCATAAATGCTGCGCACCTCTTTTGTATATGTGTTGGTTTTCTCGTATATAATCAATGGTTTCTCCACCTTCATAAATACACCGCCGCCCTTCAGTCCTTCAATGAGCACCATATTGGCGTCACTGTCTACATAGGAATGTACCATACGAAGCCGTTTGGGTTCCAAATGATACTGATGCATCAGGGTAATAATTTCCTGCAGTCTGGTAGGTCTGTGCACCATATAAAACCTGCCTCTTTCCTTTAACAGTGCTGCACTCTGACTGATTACATCCTCTAAGGTGCATAACACCTCATGGCGGGCACTTGCCTTAGGCAGGTCTGGATTTTTCAGGCCATGCTTATCATTCATGTAAGGTGGATTACAGGTAATTACATCAAAAACAGCCTTGCCAAACAGCTCGGCTGCTTCCTTAATATCCCCCTCTACAATGGCAATCTTATGGGACAATCCGTTATGCTCAACACTGCGTCTTGCCATATCTGCACTTTCTGACTGGATTTCCAAAGCAGAAAAACTTGTTCCCTTATCCTTGGCCTCCATTAAAATAGGAATTACGCCAGTCCCGGTTCCCAAATCCAGCACCCGTTCTCCTTTTTTTGCCACAGCAAATTCAGAAAGCAGTACCGCATCCATACCAAAGCAGAACTTATCCTTGTGCTGGATAATCTCATAACCCTTAATATTTAAATCATCCAACCGTTCCCCTTCTAGTAACTTAGTCATCGATTTTTGATTTTCCTTCCTGTCTCTCCAGTGCCTCCAGCTTCTTTAACTCGCTGTCGTTTACATTCATCTTATCGTAACGCTTCTTCTTATGGAAGGACAAAGCACTTACGGGATATTCCCGAAGCTCCTTTTCTCCATTGATTTCTACTAATACCTTTACCTTCTGGCGAAGTACGCCTACGCTTTGCACTTCTCCCTTTAGCTTCTCCTCTTTAATCTCCACAGTGTCTCCTACACCGGGCAGCTTGGAATTTAAGTATTCATAGGTTTCCTGTTCATTTTGCAGACAGCACATTAAGCGTCCGCATACACCGGAAATCTTAGTAGGATTTAAAGACAAGTTCTGCTCCTTTGCCATTTTAATA
>CAZLTS010000212.1:0-2539 GCA_964562495.1 uncultured Lachnospiraceae bacterium
TCACAACGGATTTACACATCAGGATCCAGGTTTCTTAGATCATATTTCTAACAAGAAGGCTGATGTAGTTCGTATGTATCTGCCACCTGATGCTAACTGTTTATTATCTTGCTTCGATCACTGTATCAGCAGCAAGAACTATGTAAATGTTATCATTGCTTCTAAGCACCCAAGCTTCCAGTGGTTAACCATGGATCAGGCTGTTAAGCACTGTACTCAGGGTATTGGTATCTGGGATTGGGCTTCTAACGATGCAGGTGAAGAACCTGATGTTGTTATGGCTTGCTGTGGTGATACACCTACATTAGAGACATTAGCAGCTATTACTATCTTAAGAGACAACTTACCAGAAGTTAAGGTTCGTTGTGTCAACGTAGTTGACTTAATGAAGTTACAGCCGAAGTCACAGCATCCTCATGGATTAAGTGATGCAGAATATGATGCTTTATTCACTAAGGATAAGCCAATCATCTTCGCTTTCCACGGCTATCATACATTAGTTCATGAATTAACATATCACAGACATAACCGTAACTTATATGTTCATGGTTATAAGGAAGAGGGTACAATTACTACTCCATTCGATATGAGAGTTCAGAACGAAATCGACCGTTACCACTTAGTATTAGATGCAATTGAGCATCTTCCTCAGTTAGGTAACAGAGGTTCTTACTTAGTACAGAAACTGCATGATACTTTAGTAGAGCACAAGCAGTACATTGGTACTTATGGAGAAGATCTTCCAGAAGTAAGAGAATGGGTATGGCACGTTAACGAGCAGTAAAACCTAAGATATTCGTTATACAGATCTATGTATAGCTTGAGGGACTCCTTTGCGAAAGCAGAGGAGTCCTTTTTGCATATTTTTTTTCATGAAAAAAAGGTGAATTTTATGCAATTTTTATATGAAATTATAAAAAAGGTATAGTGTTTTTGGAAAAAGTGTGCTAAAATTATGTTAATTACATTATAAGCTATAGAGAAGGAGAACAGATGGCAGATTACAATAGTGTAGACAGCGTAGAGAAGAAATTCGAGAAATCCATTTTCAACATGATGCCATATCCTGAGATGTTTGTAGATGATGCGGGTATCGTTAGAAGCGTGAATCATGCGTTTAAAAAAGTGTTTGGCTGTGAAGACGAGGTAGTTGGACAAGAGTTTGACGTGCGCAGATTTCGGTGTAATTATGCTGGGGATCTGGGAGAGACAAAGAACTTGTTGGAACTTCCCAATCAGGGTGGAATCGTCGTTATGGAGCAGGTGAAGCTTTGTGATGAGAATACCGATTTTGGAACACTATACACGTTTCAGAATAAGAGTGTTGTGGATGAAGAGGAACAGCAGATTTCAGAATTGGCAGACAGAGACTATTTAACTAAGTTATATAATCGGCGGGGGTTATATACCTACTATGAGGAGCTAGAAGAGGACAGCAACCATTTTCTATTCCTTGATTTGGATAATTTCAAGATTGTAAATGATGTGTACGGACATTCAGCCGGAGATGATTTATTGATTAAGGTTGGAGAAGAGATTCAGAAGTGTCTGCCGGACAAGTGTACCGTAGCACGTATTGGTGGCGATGAATTTGTCGTTGTACTATCTGGTATTTATAATGAGAACGAGGTAGTGGAAACCGCTAAGAAGATGCTGGTAAGTATCAACACTGCGGATTACAGAGAAGATATTTTATCAGTTATTTCAGTTAGTATCGGTATTATTTTAAACCAGTCCAAGAATCAGGCATTAGATGATATTTTATATAAGTGTGATGCAGCCATGTATCGTGCTAAGGAGAATGGAAAGAATCAGTACATTATCTTTAACACCATGGAGGATGAGGTAAGAGAACGGCGTACCATTGAAGAAGAGATGCATCAGGCATTGGAGAATGGAGAATTTATTGTTTATCTGCAGCCGAAGTTTAATATGCTGACATCTCAGATGTATGGCGCAGAGGCACTGGTTCGCTGGAATCATCCTAAGGATGGAATACGAGAACCGGGTAAGTTTATTTCTGTATTGGAAAAGACTGGATTTATTACCCAGATTGATTTGCATGTATTTGAAGAGGTTTGTAAGCTAAAGCAGTCCTGGAAGGGCAAGGAATATGAGCATATTTCTGTATCTGTGAATATGTCCAGACTGCATTTCTACAGAGAAGATTTCGTAGATCATCTGGTAGAGATTGCGAACAAATACGATGTTAAAACTAGTGAACTGGAATTAGAGATTACAGAGAGCATTTTCTTTAGAGATATGAATAAGATTATTGCTAAGGTAAACGAGCTAAAGAAAGCAGGATTCTTCATTTCTGTAGATGATTTTGGTTCGGCATACTCTTCTCTGAACATGTTGAAGGATATTCCAGCAAATATATTGAAGCTTGACCGGAAGTTCTTGCAGATTTCTAATAACGACCAGAAGGGCAAGACAGTCATTCGTAACATCATTACCATGGGTAAGGATTTGAAGCTGGAGCTGATTGCAGAAGGTGTAGAGACCTTGGAACAGGTGCTGTTCTTAACCAGTTGTG
>CAZLTS010000213.1:0-2531 GCA_964562495.1 uncultured Lachnospiraceae bacterium
ACAAGTGTAAAAATCAGGTAATTATTTCTAAGAAGTTTTTATCCAGTGATGACCATGTGCTGATTATTGATGATTTTCTGGCAAACGGTTGTGCTCTGCAGGGACTAATTTCTATTGTGAAGGATGCAGGTGGTACCGTAGAAGGAATTGGCATTGCCATTGAGAAGGGCTTCCAGATTGGAGGAAGAACCATTCGTAATCTGGGCTACCAGCTGGAATCTCTGGCAATTGTAGATGGTATGGATACACAGACGGGAGAAATCCAGTTTCGACAGCAGTAGGAATGGAGCAGTAAGTGAAGAAAATCGTTGTAGGCATTCTGGCACATGTTGATGCGGGAAAAACAACACTGTCTGAGAGTATGCTCTATGAAAGCGGCAGTATCAGACACTTGGGACGGGTAGATAATAAGGACGCATTTCTGGATACAGACGAGATGGAACGAAAGCGGGGAATCACTATTTTCTCTAAGCAGGCATCGTTTACCACAGGGGATACAGAAGTGATTTTACTGGATACACCGGGACATGTGGATTTTTCCACAGAGATGGAACGTACATTGCAGGTGCTTGACTATGCTATTTTAGTAATTAGTGGTGCTGCCGGTGTGCAGGGACACACAGAAACAGTATGGCACCTGTTGGGAAAATATAAGATTCCGGTCTTTTTATTTGTAAATAAAATGGATCAGCCGGGAACAGATGCCCATGCACTGCTTAAACTGGTGCAGAAAAAGCTTGGTGCGGGAATTGTAGATTTTACAGAGGATACCGGTGACAGCTTCTATGAAAATATTGCAGTTAGTGATGAAGCACTGATGACGGAATATTTAGAAACGGGAGCCATTCCCCATGCTGCCATATGTAAGCAGATTAGAAATCGGCAGGTATTCCCATGCTACTTCGGCTCTGCACTAAAGGTAAAGGGAATTCAGGAATTTATGGCGGGGCTGGATGGCTATACCCAGGCACCGGATTATGGAGACGCCTTTGCAGCCAGAGTTTATAAGATTACAAGAGACAGCCAGGGAAACAGGCTGACACATCTAAAGATTACCGGTGGTAGTGTACAGGTCAAAGATGCCGTACCCCAGTCAGGTGATGAGAAAATTAACCAGATTCGTATTTATAATGGTGAACGATACGAAAGCGTGAAGACTGCCTATGCCGGGGAAATCTGTGCAGTAACCGGACTTACGAAAACCTTTGCAGGGCAAGGCCTGGGTGCAGCAGCAGATGTGATACTGCCTTTTTTAGAACCGGTATTAAATTATCAGGTGATTTTGCCACCGGATGTAAATCCCCACGTGATGCTTCCGAAGCTTCGCCAGTTAGAGGAGGAGGATCCGGGACTGCATATACGATGGGAAGAAGAAAAGAAGGAAATCTATGTACAGATTATGGGTGAAGTACAGCTAGAGGTCCTTACCAGTCTTATTGCAGAACGGTATGGTGTTTCAGTAGATTTTGGAACAGGCAGCATTGTTTATAAAGAGACCATTGCCAATACGGTAGAAGGTGTCGGGCATTTTGAACCCCTGCGCCACTATGCAGAGGTTCACCTTTTGATGCAGCCCGCAGAGCCGGGCAGCGGCTTGCAGTTTGATACGGAATGTAGTGAGGATACGTTGGCGAAAAACTGGCAGCGACTGATTTTAACCCATTTAGAGGAAAAACAGCATGTGGGTGTGCTGACCGGTTCAGCTATTACGGATATGCGAATCACTCTGGTAGCAGGCAGAGCACATCAGAAGCATACGGAAGGCGGTGATTTCCGGCAGGCTACTTACCGGGCAGTACGTCAGGGATTGATGCAGGCACAATCAGTTCTGTTAGAACCTTATTATAGTTTTCGTATGGAGCTTCCTACAGAATATGTGGGGAGAGCTATGACAGATGTGGAGAAAATGTGCGGAACCTCTCAAATGATAGAATCGGATGGGGAACGGTCTGTACTGACAGGCAGTGCACCGGTTAGTGAAATGAATGGCTATCAGAAAGAGGTCATGGCATACACAAAGGGGCGGGGCAGCTTTGTCTGCACGCCGGCAGATTATAGACCTTGTCATAATACAGAAGCAGTGCTGGAGCATACAGCCTATGATGCAGAGGGAGATGTAGACAATCCGGCAGGCTCTGTTTTCTGTGCTCATGGTGCAGGCTTTGTTGTGCCATGGTATGAGGTACCGTCCTATATGCATCTGGAGGGCTATTTAAAACAGACGGCAGATCCTTTACAAATAGCGCAGGCACAGGTAGAAAGCAGACAGCGGGAGCTGGATCTGGCACTTGGAACAGAGGAAATTGATGCGATTTTACAAAAGACCTCCTTTGCCAACAGTCGGGAGGGATTTACGCCTCATAAGGGGATTAATCGGCAGAATACACCGAAGAAGGCAGCTGCAAAAACAGAGGGAAAAACAGTGTATAAGCCTATTGTTCGTAAGGAGCCCTATCTGCTAGTGGACGGGTATAATGTAATCTTCGCATGGGAAGAATTAAAGCAGCTGGCAGCGGATAATATTGACGCAG
>CAZLTS010000214.1:0-2526 GCA_964562495.1 uncultured Lachnospiraceae bacterium
TACAACGCCGGAATCCTTAGAGTTATTTAAGCATTTTCGTAATGCCGCCGACACTAAGATTCCTTACTTGGAAATGGAGGTATCCAGTCAGGCGTTAAAGTACAATCGTGTAGATGAGCTTACCTTTGACGTAGGTGTTTTCCTAAATATTTCAGAAGACCACATTAGTCCCATTGAACACCCTGATTTTGAAGACTACTTTGCTTCTAAGCTTAAGATGTTTGCTAAGACGAAGACTGCTCTTGTTTGCACCAACAGTGATTATTTAGACCGCATATTGTCCGAGGCAAAGGCATCACAGCAGGTAATTACCTTCGGTACGAAGGCTGGCAGTGATATCTACGGCTATAACATTCGCAAGGAAGGGCAGCAGATTCTGTTTGATGTTAAGTGTGACCGTTTTGACGAAACCTTTATCCTGACTATGCCTGGATTGTTTAATGTAGAAAATGCACTGGCTGCCATTGCCGCTGCATATGTTTTCGAGATTCCGCTGGAATACGTTCATTCCGGCTTACTGCGTGCCCGTTCCGACGGACGTATGGAGGCTTATCACAGTGCGGACAATCAGGTAGTTGCTATTGTAGACTATGCCCATAATAAATTAAGCTTTGAAAAATTATTTGATTCTACCAGAAAGGAATATCCAGATTACGATATTATTTCTATCTTCGGCTGTCCCGGTAAAAAGGCACTGTTACGCCGTAGAGATTTAGGTACCGTAGCCGGTATGTATGCCAAGAAGGTATATTTGGTAGCCGAGGATCCCGGTGCAGAACCGGTAGCAGAGATTTCTGCAGATATTGCCCAGTATGTGGCTGCCCAGAATTGTCCTTATGAAATGATTGAGGAACGTGGTGAGGCTATTACGAAAGCTATTTTAGAAGTAACAACACCGACCGTTATTCTAATTACCGGTAAGGGAAACGAAACCCGCCAGAAGTACGGCACACAATATCTGGACTGTAAGTCAGATGTAGAATACACCAAACTAGCATTAGAAGCATATAATAAAAAGAATCCCGCCTGACTTAGGGAGATTCTTTCATATAAAAGGTGGTTAAGGCACGTTCATTCTGATTCGTTGCAATAATCGCACCATTGGATTGCCGGGATAGTATCCCGGCAAATTTTCCGTTATAGGCAAATAAGCCGGTCATATTCTGATACAAATCTGCTACAGGCTGCTCTCCTGTACAATCTACATTCCATGTACAATAAGGCGTGCAATATTCCTGCACGATATAATCTTGCTTTGCACATGCCGCTACGATTGCATTCCACTGAGACTGTTCATAGCCACATCCTGCATATACGCCATGAGAGGCATATCCATCATAGGGTTTTAAAATATAGTTATCCTTATGCTGCACTACCGTTTCTATATTTGCTTCTTTTATTGTTGTAGTGTATGGCACATGTGCCTTGACAAATTTAATTTCATTCTTCGTTAGAAAGCTATAGGTTTCCGGTCTGTGCAATGCATAAAACAACATCTTATGATGCGCCACCTGTGTCTGCAGGCCGCCCACCAGACATACCGCCTTATCCTTTACAGCCTGCAAAAAAGGTTGCACCTCTGCCATATGCGCTTCTATATCATGGGTTACCGCACGGCGGTAAATCAAGTTGATTTCCTGCTTGGAATGCTTCGAATATAATTTCCCGTTTTCATACGTTACAGCTCGTATATCGCAGATTTCTACTGCATAGCCTCGTTTACGAAAGCGTTCTTCAAACACTTCAAATTCCGGCAAATAACCCGCCTCCAAAAAGTCCATAATAGCAATACGGGGACCTACAGGGGCAGCCCCATTGTGTGTTCTGTATTCATCATAGATTTCTAATATGGTATCAATCCATGTATCAAACAACTCAAAATGTTCTAATTTATCAGGTAGAATCAAACTATGTTCTCTTTGTAATCCGTTTCGTAAATACAAATCCTCTACCATTCCACTAGAGCCATCTGTATTCACTTCGCAAAACCGAAACGCTTTCGTTTCCTCATCATAAAAAATATCCATACGCATCATAGGAATAACGCTATCATACCCGGGACCTTCACAAACAAATGCTTCTATGGCAGGAGTCATGCCAAATAACTTCCGATAGTCAGCGTCCTGTTGAAATCGCGTCGTCACCTTAACAAGAATCTGGTTCATAGTGGAAACGATTTCTTGAAATCGTTCTATATCCTCCCAAGTAAATACTTTGGGCAACAGCAAGGTCTTAACACATCCGCCTTCGGACTTAGCCAGTCTGGTGGATTCTAAATACGCCTGTATGCTGTGTCCTGCCTGCGTTTGTTCTTCCCAGTTATCCAATATATGTTGTTTCCAAATCTTATTTGCAATTGCCATTTATATTTCCTCGATTTTCTTACTCTTTTCCTTACTTTCTCGCAAAAAGCACTTGACAGAAGCCACTTTATTTAGTATTATTTTATTTGTTCGTTGTCACTATGACACGACAAATGCTGATGTGGCTCAGAGGTAGAGCACTTCCTTGGTAAGGAAGGGGTCA
>CAZLTS010000215.1:0-2503 GCA_964562495.1 uncultured Lachnospiraceae bacterium
AAAAGCAATGGTTAGTAAAGCGTCAAGAAAAGATATTCGTGAAAAGAAGCATGCAAGACTTCGTAACCGTATCAGTGGTACAGCCGAGTGCCCACGTTTAGCGGTTTTCAGAAGTAATAATCATATATACGCTCAGATTATTGATGATACAGTTGGAAATACCTTAGTGTCAGCATCTACAATGGAAAAGGCGGTAAAAGATGCACTTGATCACACTAATGATGTTGCAGCAGCAGCATATGTTGGTAAGACAGTTGCAGAGAAGGCATTAGAAAAGGGTATTAAGACTGTTGTATTTGACAGAGGCGGATATATTTATAAAGGTAAAATTAAGGCATTAGCAGATGCAGCCCGTGAAGCTGGTCTTGAATTCTAATAAGGAGGAACATACAATATGAAGCATACAATTATTGATGCTAGTCAATTAGAATTAGAAGAAAAAATAGTATCAATTAAGCGTGTCACCAAGGTTGTAAAGGGTGGACGTAATATGAGATTTGCAGCACTCGTTGTAGTTGGTGACAAGAATGGTCACGTAGGTGCTGGCTTAGGTAAGGCTGCTGAAATCCCAGAGGCAATCCGTAAGGGCAAGGAAGATGCAATCAAGAAAATGATTGAGGTTCCAATTAATGATAATGGCAGTATTCCTTATGACTGGACAGGAAAGTTCGGTAGTGCATCTGTATTATTAAAGGCATCTCCAGAAGGTACCGGTATCATCGCCGGTGGTCCTGCCCGTAATGTATTAGAGCTTGCAGGTTACAAGAACATCCGTACAAAGTCATTAGGCTCAAATAACAAGCAGAATGTAGTATTAGCTACAATCGAAGGTCTTTCTAATATTAAGACCCCTGCAGAAGTAGCTAGACTGCGTGGTAAGTCTGTGGAAGAAATCCTGGGCTAAGGAGGTTATTTGAAATGGCAGATAAGTTAAAGGTAACATTAGTAAAGTCTACAATTGGTGCAATTCCAAAGCATAGAAAAACGGTTGCTGCATTAGGCTTAAAGAAGGTAAATCATTCGGTTGAGCTTCCAAACAATGCATCTACACTTGGAATGGTACAGCAGGTTAGACATTTAGTAAAAGTTGAAGAGATATAATGAATAGGAGGTACGCGTAATGGATTTATCAAGCTTAAAGCCTGCAGAAGGTTCTAAACACAGCGATAATTTCAGAAGAGGCCGTGGCCATGGTTCAGGAAATGGTAAGACAGCAGGTAAGGGTCATAAGGGACAGAAGGCTCGTTCAGGAGCACCAAGACCGGGCTTTGAAGGCGGTCAGATGCCATTATATAGAAGAATTCCTAAGAGAGGTTTCACATGCAGAAACTCTAAGGAAATCGTTTATGTTAATGTTTCCACTCTTGAGAAATTCGACAATGGTACAGAGGTTACAGTAAATACTTTGCTGGAAGCAGGTGTTATTAAGAACCCTAAGGATGGCGTAAAGATACTTGGCAATGGGGAGTTAACCAAGAAGCTTACTGTAAAAGCAAATGCATTCAGCGCAGGTGCGGTAGCTAAAATTGAGGCAGCTGGTGGAAAAGCCGAGGTGATCTAATATGTTCAAAACATTAATTAATGCTTTGAAGGTAAAAGATATACGAAATCGTATTTTGTTTACACTTGGAATTTTATTGGTGTTCCGAATTGGATGCGCCATTACAATTCCGGGTGTAGATGTAGATGCTGTACAGGCAACACTGGACAGTCTTCTGGGAAGCGAAGGTAATGCACTCTTAGGAATATTTACCGGTGGTTCTCTGGAGAATATGTCTATTTTAGCATTAAATGTTTCCCCATATATTACATCTTCCATTATTATACAGTTATTAACGATTGCCATACCGGCGCTGGAAGAAATGCAGCGTGATGGTGAGGATGGAAGAAAGAAAATGACAGCCATTACCCGTTATGTAACGGTCATTCTGGCTATCCTGCAGGCAGCAGCAATTTCAATTAGTCTGAAGCAGGCAAATTCACTGGGCAGCGATGCAAACTGGTTTACAGTTGTAACCATGATTGTTTGCCTGACAGCAGGTAGTACACTGGTTATGTGGCTGGGTGAGCGTATCACAGAAAAGGGAATTGGAAATGGTATTTCTATCTTGTTGTTGATTAATATTGTTTCCAGAATGCCAAATGATTTCTCTAATCTGTATACGATGTTCGTAAAGAGCCAGTTTAATGATGGTGAATATGTCAAGGGAATTGGTGCAGCACTGCTCATTATCGTAATTGTGATTATAACAACGATATTAGTCATCCTGCTGCAGGATGCGAAACGGGTCATCCCGATTCAGTATTCACAGAAGATGAGTGGACGACGTTTGGTTGGTGGACGCGGTTCTGAAATGCCGATTAAGGTAAATACCGCAGGTGTTATTCCGGTTATTTTTGCATCATGTCTGCTGTCATTACCATCCATGATTATTTCGATGTTCAATATTCAGGTGACGAATACAGTAGTTCAGAACATTATTAGTGGTTTGTCACAGAATTA
>CAZLTS010000216.1:0-2487 GCA_964562495.1 uncultured Lachnospiraceae bacterium
ACCCATCTTGGAAGCAATCTTTACGATACCATGCAATACAGCGTCATTGTAATCATTGACTGCTGCATAGTAGTCCTTGTCTAGCTGCTCCTCTTCAATTAATTCCTTAATGGTTTCCTGTGCCAGATAAGGATTAATTGCACAAGCACCATATCCTAACAGTGCTGCAAAATGATGTACTTCTCTCGGTTCACCACTTTCCAGAATCACTGCTACAGAGGTACGCTTCTTCGTTACAACTAAATGCTGATGTAATGCAGAGACTGCCAACAAGGAAGGAATGGCAACATGATTTTCATCAACTCCACGGTCAGATAAAATCAGAATATTTGCTCCTTCTTTATGTGCCTTATCTGCTACCAGATACATATGCTCGATCGCCTTCTTTAAAGACGTATTCTTATAGTACAGCATAGGAATTACGGCTACCTTAAATCCAGGTACACGCATTTCCTTAATCTTCATAATATCCGTACTTGTCAGAATCGGATTATTTACACGTAATACCTGACAATTTTCCGGCTTTTCCTCTAAGATATTACCATCTTCACCTACATATACTGTAGTAGATGTAACCACTTCCTCACGAATGGCGTCAATAGGCGGATTCGTAACCTGTGCGAACAACTGCTTGAAGTAGTTAAACAACGGCTGGTTCTGCTTAGACAGAACTGCCAGCGGGCTGTCTGCACCCATAGCTGCAATAGGCTCTGTACCAGTCTGTGCCATAGGTAGAATAGAAGTCTTTACATCTTCATAGGTGTAACCAAATGCCTTCTGTAATCTGGTACGTTCCTCTGGAGAATGCTCCTGTACCTTCTTATTAGGAATCTTTAAATCAGACAGCTTAACAAGCATACTGTCTAACCACTCACCATAAGGCTGACGAGAGGCATATTTTTCCTTTAATTCATCGTCATCAATCAGTCGTCCCTGTACAGTATCTACTAATAACATACGACCTGGGCGAAGACGTTCCTTCTTCACAATGCGATCCGGATCGATTTCCAGTGCACCAACTTCTGAAGACAAAATCAGGTTGTCATCATCTGTAATATAGTAACGGGAAGGACGCAGACCATTTCTATCAAGCACTGCACCCATAATATCACCATCAGAGAATAAGATAGATGCAGGTCCGTCCCAAGGCTCCATCATCGTTGCATAATACTGATAGAAATCCCTCTTAGACTTACTAATGGTTGCATTATTCTCCCATGCTTCTGGAATGGTAATCATAACTGCCAGTGGCAGATCCATACCACTCATAACTAAGAATTCCAATGTATTATCTAACATGGCAGAGTCAGAACCCTCTGTATTTACAACAGGCATAACCTTATCTAAGTCACCCTTTAAATGCTCAGATTCCATAGTTTCCTCTCTTGCCAGCATCTTATCAGCATTACCACGAATGGTGTTAATTTCACCATTGTGTACAATCATCCGGTTCGGATGTGCACGCTGCCAGCTTGGGTTTGTATTAGTACTGAATCTGGAATGCACTAAAGCAATGGCAGATTCATAATCTGGATCCTGTAAATCTGTATAAAACAGACGCAAGTCACCTACTAAGAACATACCCTTGTAAACAATGGTACGGCTTGATAAGGATACCACATAAGTATCCTCATTACTCTGTTCAAAGACACGTCTTACAACGTACAGCTTACGGTCAAATTCAATTCCTTTTGCAATGGTCTTCGGACGCTTAATAAAGCACTGCATAATGCAAGGCATACATTCTACTGCCTTCTGTCCTAGTACCTGAGGCGCAGTAGGAACTTCTCTCCATCCTAAGACTTCAAGTCCCTCCTTCTGTGCGATAATTTCAAACATCTTCTTAGCCTGATTTCTTGCCAGCTCATGCTGTGGGAAGAAAAACATTCCGATTCCGTAGTCACGTTCAGAACCTAAAAAAACGCCCAAAGGTTTGACAGCCTTCTGGAAAAATCTATGAGAAATCTGCAATAGAATTCCTACTCCATCACCTGTCTTACCTTCGGCGTCTTTGCCGGCTCTATGTTCTAATGTTTCTACGATTGTTAAAGCGTTAGCAACTGTAGCATGTGACTTAATGCCCTTAATATTAACAACGGCACCGATACCACAGTTATCATGCTCAAAACTCGGAGAGTATAATCCCTTCACCTCAGCAGACTGCGTGTTCATGTTCTGCTTCATCCTCGTGAATTCCTTTCTCTGAATCGTATTTTATTACCTAAAATTAAGTCCAATTAGATTGGGTCGACTTCCACTATACTACAAAAGCCTGGGATTGTAAAGTGGTAAAACGGATAAATTTAGCGAAATTTTACTTTCCTGATTCTCTATCCGCTAGTGTAATAGGAAGTTTTCCAACTCCTCTATGGTATGGCAAATCCAATCTGCCCCAGCTTCCTCCAGTTCTCCCGGCTGCGCATAGCCCATAGTCAAACCGATGCTCGGGATATGACATTCCTTCGCTCCTAAGATATCGTGAAGTCT
>CAZLTS010000217.1:0-2465 GCA_964562495.1 uncultured Lachnospiraceae bacterium
GCATCATGATTCCATGAATCGTGGTGTCTTGTTCTTTTATAAGCTGCATTCTGCCAGATATCCTTACCGGAAATGCTTGGGTTTAATGTGAAATAGGTAAAAATGACAAAATAAAGTAGGATTTACCATTGATTTTTTGGTGATATCTTAGTATAATTGAACACATAGTACTAAAAAAACAGACAGCATAGACGGGCGGAGATAAGTATGTTATTTTATATTATTCAGACAAATTATACAGAGGTATTAACTCTGGTATTCTTTTATATCTTTCTATTTACCATGTCACCTATGAACAAGAAGCAGTTTACTTCGTTCTTAACAGCAGCAATTATCGTAACCGTATTGGTTATAGCAGATTCGGCAGACTACTGGCTGGAAATGACGCAGAAAACGGTAAGTCCGTTGCGTTATGTAACTTCAGCTACAGGATATGCGTTGCGACCAGCAGCCATTCTGGTAACTATGACAGTTGCAAAACCCCTTCGGAAGTATGAACGAGTTATCTCATTGATTCTGCTTATCTTTAATGGTGTAGTGGCATATGGAAGTGTCTTTAACCAGTGGATGTTTGGTTTTGATGAAAAGAATCAGTTCTTTAGAGGACCTTTAGGATTAACACCTTTCGTTGTCTGTGCTATTTTCCTGTTACTGCTGATTCGTACATCCAGAGAACAGTATAGCATGGGAAATCGGTCGGAGAGTATATTGTTAGCGATGATAGCTATGGCATTGGTTTTAGGCTGTACCATGGAAACCGGTTTTAAATATAAGTTCTGCGTGAATGCATCCGGTACGGTTGCTATGGTATTTTATTATTTATTCTTCCATACACAGAAGTTTAAGCGAGATGCCATGACAGGCGCTTATAACCGGCATTCCTTCTATGCAGATTGGATGAAGATGTCAGACAAGCAGATGATTATTGTCTCTATGGATTTAAATAATCTAAAGACGATTAATGACAGTCAGGGACATGATGCCGGAGACTTAGCGATTAACACAGTTTCAAAAGCAGCATTTTCCAATATGCCGCGTAAGGCAAGATTTTATCGTATGGGCGGTGATGAATTTACTATATTGTTCCCGGAAACATCTGAGGAAGGTGCTACCATGGTGATGCGTGAGATTTCAAAGGAAGTAGTACAAGGCGGCTATCAGGTGGCATGGGGATTGGCTTATTATAAGCCCCATTCCAATTTTGAAGAGGCCTTTAACCTGTCTGATGAGCGAATGTATCAGAATAAAAAGCAAATGAAACAACTGAATATGGAATAATAAAAGAATTGATTTTCTACCTCTTGTATGCCATAATAGATACAGTAGCATTTGTATTGCATACAGGAGGTTTTTGTTATGGGTAATAAACTAGATAAGTTAATGAATTGGCGGGATATTGAGGGTGTTGTTTACGCTGATTTGGATCATCCATTTTCTGTGCTGGGAGAGCGGATGACAACGGAGGGCAGACTAATTGGAGCATTTTTACCAGATGCACAGAAGGTAAGCATAACGGTAGATGGAGTTAAGAAGAAGTATCCCATGGAGGAAGTAGACGAAGCGGGATTTTTTGCAGCATTGCTGCCCAAGACCTCAGTGGGAAATTATCAGTTAACAGCAGCCTATCCAGATGGAGTGACGAATACGGCATATGATGCTTACCAATTTCGTCCACAGATTGACGAGAAGGAATTAAAGAAGTTCAATGCAGGTATTCATTATGAAGTATACAAGATATTAGGTGCACATCCTACTACATTACAAGGTGTAGCGGGTGTACAGTTCGCTGTCTGGGCGCCGGAGGCGAAGCGTGTCAGCGTAGTTGGAGATTTTAATCTGTGGGATGGCAGAAAGCATATTATGGAGCGTCTGGGAGAAAGCGGCGTATTTGCATTATTTATCCCGGAACTGCCGGAGGGCAGTATATATAAGTATGAGATTGCCACGAAGAATAAGGGAAATGTATTAAAAACTGACCCGTATGGCAATGCCTTTGAGGCCAGACCGGCCAACGCATCTAAGGTAGTGGATATTACTAAGTTTACATGGACAGATGATGCGTGGATTGCGAAGCAGAAGAAAAATGGAAGTAATAAAGAACTGCCGGTATCTATCTATGAGGTACATTTGGGCTCCTGGAGATGTAAGGAGCTGCCTCCTGTAAAAGAGGGCGAAGAAGTAGACCAGATAGAAGCCTTCTATAATTATCGGGAGATTGCACCATTGCTGGCTGATTATTGTAAGGAAATGGGTTATACCCATGTGGAGCTGATGCCGGTTATGGAGCATCCCTTTGACGGCTCATGGGGCTATCAGGTGTCCGGTTATTATGCACCTACCAGCAGATATGGCAGCCCGGAAGACTTTATGTATTTTATGAATTATATGCACAATGCCGGCGTAGGCGTTATTTTAGACTGGGTTCCGGCACATTTTCCAAGAGATGCCTGGGGCATGGCTGAATT
>CAZLTS010000218.1:0-2465 GCA_964562495.1 uncultured Lachnospiraceae bacterium
GGAATATCCGGGGTAATCTCCTTAAGCGGTGCAAGCTCAGTGCCCATAAAGGACTTGGTCTGCGCTGTTACAAAACGCAGCCAGTCCAGATGCAGGCCATGAATCTGGGTCTCGCCATGAGGCGCCGGAGATTCGATTTCATCAAAATCCGAAAACTCATGACTCCAAAATCTGGTCCACCACTGTCCATTTAGCTTATGAATATCATTATCATACTTCTCCCGCAAGAAATTCCGAAAGGCTTCCTGACACAACGGGCAATGACATTCCCCGCCATACTCATTGGAAACATGCCATAGCTTTAATGCCGGATGCTTACCATAACGCTTGGCAAGCAGGGTATTCATCTCCCGTACTTTATCTCTATAATAAGGGGCTGTGTAGCAATGATTATGACGGAAGCCATGTAAATTTCTCACACGATTCTCGCTCACACGCAATACCTCCGGATGATCCCGATCCATCCATGCCGGTCTGGCTCCAGAAGGTGTAGCCAGAACTGCTCCAATTCCATTAGCCGCCAGCCGATCCATTAATTCGTCCAGCCACTCAAAGGTATAAACACCCTCTTTCGGTTCTAATGCTTTCCAAGAAAAGATTCCAATGGAAACGGCATTCATATGTGCCAGCTTTAGCAGGCGCACATCCTCCTGTAGTATATCCGGCATATCAAGCCATTGATCCGGGTTATAATCTGCTCCGTGAATCATATGCCCAAAATCTTTCATAACCGGTGCAAATTTTTTTGTATTCTTTTGCTGTTCGTTCATTACTTTCCTCCTACGCATACAATTTTCATACTGCTTCCATTATAAACGTCACCCATTTATTATGCAATACGAAATTTCTACGATTTCTTCCATTGTAATTCCCTGTCTTTTCTCTTATAATGGTAGAAAATTCAACCCAGTAAGGGCATCACAATCAGTGATAACAGGAGGTGCCTATGAAAAAAAGAACATTATCCAGCATGTTGTCTGCACTGCTTGTTCTATGTTGCTCTGGTTGCCAATCTGGCGGTGACAATACATTAACAACAGTTCCAGATGCAACACCGCAAAATGTAATCGCGAAAGAAACAACAGACGATTCTCCCATGGTGATTGTAGTAGATCCTGCAAATGCTTCTACCACCAATAATGGCGTTTTTGAAGGCTGGGGAACCAGTTTGTGTTGGTGGGCAAATCGTATTGGCTATTCGGATTCCCTGTCTCAACAGGCAGCCGAGCTATTCTATGGAGAAGACGGTCTTAGGCTTAATATTATGCGTTATAATATTGGTGGTGGTGATGATCCCACGCACACCCATATTACACGAACAGATTCTGCCATTCCTGGGTGGCTTGTCTGGGACGAAGCTACGGGTGAGGCTACCTATGACTACGACGCTGACTACAATCAGCTAAATGTATTAAAACGTTGTGTAGCAGCTGCAGGCAGTGATGCCATGGTGGAAGTATTTTCCAATTCTCCACCCTACTTCATGACAAAAAGCGGATGCTCCAGCGGTGGTGAAGATGCAAATGAAACGAACCTAAAAGCAGAATGTTTTGACGATTTCGCCAATTACCTGGTTACTGTAACGAAATACATGGAAGAGGAACTTGGTATTCCCGTTGTTAGTCTGTCTCCTATGAATGAGCCATACACAGATTACTGGAGTGCTAACAGTTGGAAACAAGAGGGCTGTCATATCAGTCCCGGCACCGATCAGTCTAATTTAATTACCGCAGTTTCCCAAGCTATGGAAAAGCAGGACTTAACAGATGTTATCATTGCTGCCAGTGATGAAACATCACCGGATAAACAGTTATTTTCCTATAACACCTATTCTGAAGAAGCGAAGTCTGTCATTGGACGTATTAACACACATACCTACGGAACAAACGGTATTGACCGTCTGGGTGCTCTGGCGAAACAGGAAGGATTCAATTTGTGGATGAGTGAAGTAGACGGTGGCGATGTAGCCGGCACCTATGCTGGACAGATGGGTTCTGCCTTATGGATCGGCAACAAGATTATCTCTGATATGAATGCGCTTTCACCTTCTGCATGGGTTATGTGGCAGATAATTGACAATCATATATCCCAGAATGGATACAACGGCAATCAGGATTCAGGAATGGTGAATATAGAAAGTGGGTTCTGGGGTGCCTGTGTCTGCGACCACGACAAGGAGAACATTATTCTCACACAGAAGTATTATGGTATCGGACAATTCACACGATATATCCGTCCCGGAGATACGATTATCCATTGTGGTGAAAATGCCTTAGGTGCTTACAATCAGGAAAACAATACCCTGACAATTGTGGTGATAAATCTAAGTAACAAAGAAAAAACCTGTTCCTTTGATTTATCTGCGTTTACCTCTATAGGCAGTTCTGCCACACCCATTCGCACAAGTGGTACTTTAAGTAATGGGGAAAGCTGGGCAGAGCTGGAACCCATTGCCACCACAGATA